>NZ_BCVS01000071.1:0-12495 GCF_001591865.1 Lacticaseibacillus pantheris DSM 15945 = JCM 12539 = NBRC 106106 | reverse complement strand
AAGCCGCAGTCCCAAAGGCCACCCGCGTGTTCGCACCAATCAATGAGAGTCGTCACACACCAATCAATGCGAGTCGGTAGCAGTTGACAAATGGTGCGGCTATAACATATAGTTAACCCAATTCAATTACGGGAGGTTCACGAGATGTTAGCAAACAGTCACTACAACTTTAACTGTTGCTGTCGGATAGCGCGCACGATGCGATGTCCGGCCTGTTTGCTTTGACTCGGTTGAACCACGAGTCTAGTGCCCAGGGGGACTAGACAATCGCTTTGGCGCGCTCACCAGGTTTTTCTGGGGCGCGCCTTTTTTTTGCGCGGCGAGTAGGCTGCGCAAAGCACCGCCGAGAGACTGTGGTATTCACTGATTTCACCGTTGTCAGAACTAATGTTGTAGAGTCCACACTAACGTCACAGTCAAACTTAGCTCGGAGAATGCAGAACCAAACTGCTCAGAGACTGTGGTACTCACTGATTTCACCGTTACCAGAACAATCGCGACAGAATACCCGGTAGCAGCACACTCAATTTGATTAAGAATAATTGCCCAAACATCAGCTTTGCTTACCCCAACTCAGAAAGGACCCACCACCATGCTCATCCACAATATTCAATCCACCATCGGCAACACGCCGCTCATCGACCTACCCATTCCCATTACGAACGGCAACCACATCTTTGCCAAACTCGAAATGTTCAATCCCGGCGGCAGCATCAAGGATCGCCTCGGCGAGTATATGCTCCAGGACGCCGATAACCGCGGCCTACTAACCGACCAGAGTACCATCATCGAACCAACCGCCGGCAACACTGGTATCGGTGTTGCGTTGGCTGCGCAGGCGCGTCACCTCCCCGTCATTCTGGTGGTACCAGCCAAGTTTAGCCAGGAAAAACAGACGCTCATGCAGGCCCTGGGCGCAAAGATTATCAACACACCCAGCGATGACGGAATTCGCGGAGCTATTGCCAAAGCCGTAGAGTTAGCCCAGTCCATCCCAGACAGTTTCATACCCATGCAGTTTAACAACCCAGCCAACCCGGAGACCTATTACCGCACCCTCGCCCCCGAGCTCATCCGCGATCTCGATGGTCGCAAAGTCGCCGCCTTCGTTGCTGGGGCTGGTAGCGGCGGCACCTTTGCCGGTATTGCCCGCTTCCTCAAGGAACAAGACCCCACTACCACGACGGTTGTGGTCGAACCGGAGGGCTCCATCCTCAATGGCGGACCCGCGCACGCCCACCGCACCGAAGGCATTGGGGTGGAGTTCATCCCCCCATTTTTCAAAGAGGTACAGGCGGACCGGACGCTCACCATTACCGATGACGATGCGTTTACGCAAGTCCGCAACCTCGCGGCCGACGCGGGCATCTTTGCCGGCAGCTCCAGCGGCGCGGCCTTGGCGGCTAGCCTCAAAGTCGCAGCAACGTTACCCGCCGGTAGCAACATCGTCACCGTCTTTCCAGACAGTAGCGAACGGTACCTGAGCGAAAGCATTTACGACCTGTAACCAAACACTAAAAGGAGAAAATCATGCAATTATCAACTCAATTACTACACGGCGGCATTTCCGAAGACCCGCACACCGGCGCAACCTCCATCCCCATCTACATGGCGTCAACCTTCCACCAACAGCACATCGGCGAATCCCAGTGGGAATATTCCCGTAGCGGCAACCCTACCCGCCAGGCGGTAGAAGCGCTAGTCGCCGACATTGAGGGCGGCACGGCCGGCTTTGCATTTGCTTCTGGTTCGGCGGCAATTGCCACCGTCTTCTCGATGTTCAACGCCGGTGATCACATCGTAGTTGGTAACGATGTTTACGGCGGCACCTTCCGCTTGCTAGACCAAGTATTTAAGCGGCTGGGGCTAAGCTTCACCGCAGTCGACACCCGCGACCTGGATGCCGTCACCGCGGCCATTACCCCAGACACGAAGGCCATCTACCTCGAAACGCCCACCAACCCACTACTACACGTCACCGACATTGCGGCCATTGCTGAACTGGCCCATATTCACAGCCTGTTGAGCATTATCGACAACACCTTTGCCAGCCCCATCGTCCAGCAGCCACTGACTCTGGGTGTCGATATCGTCCTGCACAGCGCGTCCAAGTACCTTGGTGGTCACTCCGACGTCATCGTTGGCGTTGTAGCGGTCAAAGACGCACAGCTCGCCGGGCGGATTGGTTTCCTGCAAAATGCAATTGGGGCCATCCTCGCCCCGCAGGAAAGCTGGTTACTCCAACGCGGCATCAAGACCCTCAGTTTGCGGATGCAGGCACACCAAGCTAACACTGAGCGTCTATTCCACTATTTAAAGCAACAGCCGGCCGTCGCCAAAATCTACTATCCGGGTGACCCCGACAATCCGGATTACGCGGTTGCCAAGCGGCAAATGCACGGCTTTGGGGCCATGCTCAGCTTTGAACTCCAACCAGGATTAGAGCCGCAAAAATTTGTGGAAAACCTGCACATCATCACCCTCGCTGAAAGTTTGGGTGCGTTGGAGTCCCTAATCGAAATTCCCGCACTAATGACGCACGGCGCGATTCCCCGGCCAATTCGGATTCAGAATGGTATCCAGGACGAACTGATACGTTTGTCAGTGGGCATCGAGGATATTGCTGACCTGGAGGACGACCTCACTGCCGGCTTTACGGCCGTCACGGGTCGATGAGTACGCTAGATATCGGCGTGTTGGTGTTGATGCACGACAAGCAGGCCACCCAACAGGACTTCATCGACGCGCTCGGGCCCGGTGTCCGCCTCCACTGGTTCCACCCCGTCAGTCATCCGCTGCACCAACCCGCCCCTTGGCTCCAACCACTGGATCTACGTCAAGTACCCACGTTGGACGCAATGATCATTACGGGCGCGCCCATTGACCGATTGGATTTTTCCGCGGTGCACTATTATTCCGAGGTGACCCAGTTGCTGGACGTTCTTGCCGCCCACCACATCCCCCAACTGAACGTCTGCTGGGGAGCCGAGGCCGCGTTACACCACGACTTTGGTCTGCACAAAGTTGCGCTGGAACACAAGCTGTTCGGCGCCTTTCGTCACACGGCACTGGCCACCTCCGCCTTAACCGAGCAATTACCCGCAGGTTTTGTCGCACCACACGCACGCTACAGCGATATTTCCGTGTCCGCACTGGAGCAAGCGTCCGGAATTCAGCTCCTCGCCGTGACGGCCGACAACCATCCCCTACTGGCCACCAGCGACGACGGACACAACACGTACCTTTTCGGCCACCTGGAGTACCGGCAGGACGGATTATGGGCGGAACATGCTCGGGAAACTAACGGGCCAGAGCCGCGGAACAATGAGGACGTGACCGCGTACCCTTGGCAGCAAACACGGACCACATTTTTTGATGCGTGGTTAAGTCTCGTTTCCGAGCACAAAGATAAATTCGCCAGCCTGACAGCGTAAGTTAGCCCAAACAAAGAGGACGCCCCACCACGCACAATTGCGGTGGGAGCGTTCTCTTTGCTTATCCTAATTCCCGTAACCTCCGGCGCAACCGAGGCTGGCAAGCGTAGATGCCCAGTCCCATCCGGCCGCGCTTAAGCAGGATGTTCAACGTGTGGAGGACGACGTCAATCCGCGCCCCGGTCAAATCCGCAATGTCACTGCGGCGACGGAATGCTTCCTGGTCCTCGAAACGATCAGGATGCACGACGATCCGATTCGTCGCGGGATCGTAATCAATGCTGGGACCAATAATCACACCGGCAAAGTTGAGGTCGAAACCCTGGATGGTGTATATAGAACCCACCTCGTCAACGGTTTCGGGGCGGCTCGCCCACGGCCGGTCCGTGAAATTAATTTTGTCCCACGGTAAGTGTAAAGTACCCGCGTCCACGTACCACACCCGGTGGTCAAAGACCCGGAAGGGAAAGTCGGTTGTCGCTACGAGCCGGGACAGCCCGTACTTGGCGTTTCGCGCTCGCACCCAATCGTAGAGTGGCTGGCCATCGTCAAAGACGCGTAACTCAAACTGGCGGGGATGTGGCAACGGCAACAAGTGCTGGTGGATGAGCGCGTTAATCCAGTCGCTCACGTCGCTATCCTGCACCCGCATTTGTGCGTTCAACTTAAATGTCGTTACGGTACAACCCTGTAAATGCCGGCGTAACATGGCCCCATCCCAGTGGCTCTTCAATTTCACTACTTGGTCGGGGTCGAAGACTAGTACCAGCACGTGCGTTAGTGCCAACAATTCGTCTAACTGGTTAGTGCCGGTAAATTTATTGAATGGATCCGACCGACTGAGCAGTAAGTGCGCCTCATCCACAAACACCACGTCGGCACGCTGCCCGACTTTGCGTTGCCTGTTAATGAAGGGCGTGGGTTTGTCGAAATCCTTCTTCCGCAAAGCCGGGGTGGTCGCTGCCACCTCTTTGTACACCTTCAGCATTTCGTTGTGATTAACGAGCAGGTGGGCATCCAAACCAACCAGTTGCTCGTCATCGCCCCGCCGCGCCGCCCGTTGCACAGCGGTAAAGACAGCGTTCAACACCACACTTTTGCCCGAGCCCGCGTCACCCTCGATGACAAATACTGCAGGCCGCTCATCGCGACGGTGCTTACGAATGAAGGCCAATACTTGTTGCTGCAGGTGTGACTGTTCGGCCGTCAGCGTAGCGTTGGTGGGCAAAATAAACGTTGATGTGGATAGATCCGGCATAACGGGCACTCCTTTGTGATTATCGAGTCAATGTATTACCTATCACGTTAGCACCAACTTGGTGGGGACGCAAAACGGGCAGCGCAATGATTAGCGCGGCCCGTTATAGGTATTATTTAAAGTGCAGCGATTCACAGTTTACACGTTCAGTATCCACATGAACCCAATGAACACGAAGAACAACAAGTACATGATTGGCGACACTTCTTTGCCACGCCGGGCAGCCACCATCGTAATCGGGTACATGATGAAGCCCAACGCAATCCCGTCCGAAATGCTGTAGGATAACGGCATCCCCAACACGATCAGGAACGACGGAATCGCAATCTCCATCTTGCCCCAATCAATGTTCTTCAGCGACTGCGCCATCAGCACACCCACAATAATCAAAGCCGGTGCTGTAACCTGCGTCGTTACCACGCCTAACAGCGGTGAGAAGAACATCCCCACGATGAACAGTACACCCGTGGTCACCGCGGTCAGCCCTGAGCGACCCCCAACGGCAATCCCCGCCGAGGATTCAACGTACGCACCCACTGGCGACGTACCGAGCAAGGAACCAGCCAGCATTGCCGTCGAATCTGAAGCCAACGCCTTACCAACGCGAGGCAGCTTGTTGTCGCGCATCAGACCGGCCTGCGTGGCTAACCCCACTAAGGTTCCCGCCGTGTCGAAAAACGTCACCAGCAAGAAGGTCAGCACGACGACCACCAGCTGCAAGCTGTTGATGTCGCCCACGTGGTTGAACGCAACCATAAACGTCGGCTTCAAGCTAGGGGCAGCCGATACCAATCCGGTTGGCATGTTAATGAGACCGGTAACCAGGCCCAAAATGACGGTGGCGACCATCCCGATGAAAATACCTCCGGGAACGTGCTTCACCATCAGAATAGCCGTGACTACGAGGCCAAAGATGGTCAGCCAGGTCGTCCCCACACTGAGCGAGCCCAAGCCCACAATAGTCGACTTGTTGGCGGTAATGAGGCCACCATCGCTCAGACCGAGGAACGCGATGAAGAGGCCAATCCCGCCGGAAATAGCGGCCTTCAAATCGCTCGGAATTGCATCGATAATCTTTTCACGCAATTTGAAAATAGTAATAATGATAAAGATGATGGAAGCAACGAACACACCAGCCAACGCCGTTTCCCACGGTACCTTCATACCGATACAAACGGAATAAGCAAAGAACGCGTTAATCCCCAATGCGGGAGCGGTGGCAATTGGGTAGCGTGCCAGCACACCCATGAGGATACTGCCCAGCGCACTAGCTAGCGCGGTAGCGGTAAACACGGCTCCTTTGTCCATGCCGGAAGCCCCAAGCACTGACGGGTTGACGAACAGAATGTACGCCATCGAAATGAAGGTGGTAAACCCGGCCAGCAGCTCGCGCCGCACCGTGGTGTGTAACTGATCTAATTGAAAATATGACTTGATACTGTCCATGAAAAGTTCTCCCACTACGAGTACACACTCGAAAATTATATTAGTAAATATGACGAACGAACGTGTTTTATCGTATACCAAGGCGGACAATCGGTCAATATCTTTTTCTGAAATCGGCAAAACCCGAACATTGATGTATGCCCGGGTCATCGTTAAATTACATCAATATGCCTGTCCGTCGCAGCACGGGTGCCACCGCCACAGTGCCTAGGGTCGCCACCGCGGCCTTAATGAGTAACGGAACCAGGAACGGCACAATACCAATCGCAATTGTACTGCCCGTAACTACGTGTAGCCAAACCGCGCCAACGACCAGCTGTAGGAGTCCTGCCACGATGTTAATTAAACCAATCCACCACCCGTTACGTGACCGGCGAACGCTGCCGCCCAGCAAGGCCGGGAAGAGCAACAGTCCCACCAAGTAGCCGCCCGTGGGCCCAACCAGATGCGCCATGCCGCCAGTAAATCCAGCAAAAACCGGCAACCCGATTGCCCCCATGAGGACGTAGAGCATGACGGCCCATAGACCACTTTGCCGGTCCATCAGCCCTGCCACCAGCGGGACCATCAGGGTTTGTAACGTTAGTGGCACTGGTCCTAACGGGATCGTGAACGGTGCTGTGACCGCCATCAGGGCCGTGCCTAAAGCGATGTTGGTTAAAGTGCGTGTGCGTATCATATTTATTGTTCCTCTTCTTCCGTGGTATCACTATCTGCTAGCTCGTGCATTAACGTGCCCAATTCCGCGCTCACCTTCGTGGGCAAGGCAACGTAGTGGGTAGCGGCGACCCGGTCTGCGGCAGCACTGTGAACCCACACCGCAGCCGCCACAACTTCAATTGAAAAGCCAAACTGACCGATAAAAGCGGCGAGGACCCCGGTGAGCGTGTCACCCGAACCCCCGGTCGCCATGGCGGGACCACCAGTGGAATTTGCGATCGCCCGTTGTCCGTCGAGTGTCACCGTGGGCGCACCTTTGCACACCACCAGACCCGGAATCGTCGCGGCAAACTCCTGGTTTTGCGACACCGTTTGTTTAGCAATTGGAATGCCGCTCAACCGCTGCCACTCCATGGAGTGGGGTGTCCACACCGTCTGCTCAGTGTGCGTCTGCGCGTCCCCACCCGTCGCCAACAAGTCGATGGCCGATCCATCAATGATCAGCGTCTGTGGTGTGGTCACGGTGGCCAGCACTAGCTCCAACACCACGTGCGCGGCGGCGCCATCACCGAGTCCCGGCCCGACAACCACCACGTCGGCCCGCGCCAACAATTCAGGTAACAGAGCGTCATCCCACGTGCAGACCATGGCTTCGGGTAGCCGGGCGTGCAAAGGCGCGTGGTTAGCCGCGGCCGTTGCCACCGTCACTAGCCCGGCCCCAGCATTAACCGCGGCGGTGGCACTCATGATGGCCGCTCCCCCGAAGTGTACATCACCGGCGACAATAACAATCCGGCCGTATGTACCTTTGTAACTAGCCTCTTGCCGCGGACGCACGACTTGCGCAGCGCGCGCCCTTGTCATTACTTCCACCATGGTTCGTACCCCCTGTACGTATTTGTACCACCATCTTCACATAACCACGCCGTTAAGTAAATTTATCCACCCGTTTACGACATTTTTGGCCCAAATGGTTTGCAAAAAAATCACAACGTTATAGAATGAGTTTAGGTAACCGCTTACTATTAATAAGCACCGTTTACCTTTCGGGAAAGGAAGTGGGTTCATGCCCAAATATTTAGCGGTCAACGCAGGCAGTTCCACGCTCAAGTGGCGCCTGTTTGACATGCCCGCCACCAAGCTACTGGGTCAAGGTCTAATTGACCGTATCAACACCCCGCCGGCAACAGTCACGATTAACGTCCCCGGACGGGATGCCGTCAAGTACGATACCGACACCAAGGACTGCGGTCGGGTCGTCGCCGATCTATTGCTCCAGCTCAAAAAGTTAGGCTTGGTTGAACGGCTACACGACATTCACGGCGTTGGTCACCGCGTCGTGGCGGGTGGTGAGGACTTTAACGAATCCGTCATCGTAAATGATGATGTATTACTGAAGATCCGCAACTTACGTAACCTCGCGCCGCTACACAATCCGGTGCAAGCCAACTTTATTGATACGTTCAGGCAGGTCTTGCCGTGGGCGACCCAGGTGGCGGTCTTCGACAGTGCCTTTCACCAAAGCATGCCGGCTACCAGCTACCTTTACGGCCTGCCGTACACTTGGTACAAACAGTATGGCGCCCGCAAGTACGGTGCTCACGGGACCAGTGTCCGCTATGTGGCCGGGCGGACCGCTGAACTGATTGGCAGGCCGCTCGACCAGCTACGTTTGATTGTACTCCATCTCGGTGCCGGTTCGAGCGTTACAGCTGTCAAAGACGGCAAGTCACTCGACACCTCGATGGGCTTCACACCATTGTCCGGTCTAATTTCGGCCACCCGGAGCGGGGATGTGGACCCGTCACTGTTAGCGTACTTGATGCGCAAGCTCAACGTCACGGCCGATCAGATGGTCGACCTGCTGAACGACGAGTCGGGGCTCAAAGGTATCTCGGGGCTGTCCGACGATATGCGGACCCTGACCGACGCCGCGGACACCAACCCGCAGGCACAGTTAGCAATCGATATGTACGTGAACCGGGTTGTACAGTACGTTGGGGCATACGTTGCCGAAATGAACGGCGTTGACGCCTTTGCCTTTGCGGGTGGCATCGGCGAACACAGCAGCGCCATTCGCGCACAGATTATGTCACACTTCCAGTATCTGGGCGCCACCATCGATGCGAAGCAAAATGCGCGCAACAGCGCGGAAGTGGATTTGAGCGACCCCGACGCCAGCGTGAGGACGTGGCTCGTGCCGACTGACGAAGAACTCATGATTGTCCGCGACACGTACCGCCTCGTCACCACGCAGCAGCCTGCACAGTAGGTTGGTGGCATTATGGCACGGTGGCTGGTATTAGTGGGGTAATGGCTCCGGTTGAACGGCCGGGCCCGCGGCGGTGCTGCGTGCCTCACGCTCACGCCCGTACCGGGCTACCGCGAATTGGCTAGACCGAGCAAACCCCGCTCGGTCTAGCCAATTTGATTCTGTACGTCGGCTACGCCTCCTACAGAACTACGGGCATGCAGCCGTCTCGGGCCCGGCCGTTCAACCTCCACCATTACCCCACTAATACCAACATTCTTGATCAACCCGCACGTGTGCGTTAGATACCTGGTGCAAGCTACAGTTACCGCGGAAAACTTATCGTAGCGAACGGCTATCATGCTTAACGGACGCATCCGGAGCCACCACCCCAGTACGACCAGCCAATAGACAAACTAATGGAGCCGGCACAACCACGTGCCGGCTCCATTGCTTTGTCTATTCGGTTACCTGACGGCTGGTGAAGGCTTGATACATCAAGACGCCGGCTGCAACACTGGCGTTCAGGCTTTGCACGTGTCCCACCATGGGGATGGATAACGTCGCGTCCATCAACTTCTGAATCCCCGGCGAAATACCTTTGCCCTCGTTACCAATGACCAGACCAATGGGCCCCGTCGCGTTCCACTGCCGGAAGTCCTGGCCCTCCATCGCAGTGCCAAAAATCCACAGCCCGCGGTCCTTCAACTCCTTGATGGCATTAGCTAGGTTCGTCACCCGCGCAACCGGAACGTGCTCGATTGCCCCGGTACTAATCTTCGCGACAGCGCTAGTCAGTCCCACAGCACGGTGCTTCGGAATAATAATTCCGTGAACACCCACCGCATCCGCAGTCCGCATGATGGCCCCGAGGTTACGGGGATCCTCCAAGTTGTCGAGAATCAGGAAGAACGGATCCTGCCCGGCCTCCTTGGCGTGGTCAAAGAGGTCGTCAATGCTGGCGTAAGCGTACGGTGGCATCGCGAGCATCACACCCTGATGGTTACCGTTATCGCTCAACAGGTCGAGCTTACTCTTCGGTACTTCGCTCACCAAAATCTTGGCCTTCTTGGCCCGCTCAACAATCGTGTGAATCTGGTCGCTACTGAGCGACTTCTGCACGAAGAGTTTGTTGATGGTTGCAGCACTACCATTCGTCAACGCCTCGGCAACCGCGTGCCGACCCCATACAAACTCGTTGTCATCCGCTTCTGGATCTCGTTCTTCACGCCGTGGTGCAACCTGCTCACGCCGCGGAGTCCGCCGCGCATCCCGACCGGCCCGCCGATCATCGTCACGACGGCCGTCACCACGCCGATTGTCTCGGCGTCCGCGACCCTTACTTGACTTGTCCATGTCCAGTCCCCCCTTGCTCTACGTAATCAATACACCAATGCGCTAACTCGCGTACCCGGTCTTCGCGTCCGGCGAGGTGCAGTGACCCAAAGAGGGCCTCGAAACCAGTCGACACACGGTAAGTAACCACGTCCGTGTTTTTTGCGTGGGTATAGCTTTTAGCGTTGCGACCATGCTTGTACATATCCCACTCTTCGTCGCTCAAGACACTCCGTTGCTCCATGCCGTCAATCAAAGCGGCTTGTGCCTTAGCGGATACAAAGTTTTTCGCCACCCGTTGCAGTTGCGCTGGCTTGGTTAAGCCCCTTTGCTCCAACAAGTGTTGCCGTACGTACATGTCGTACACTGCATCCCCCATGTAGGCGAGTGCAATTCCATTTAAATGTCGCGGATCCATCGTCATGCGCGACGCCACCTCGTTCCCTGCGCGGTATCCTCGAGGATAATCCCGCGCGCCACTAATTCATCGCGCAACCGGTCACTGGTGGCAAAGTCCTTCGCCGCCCGCGCCGCATCGCGCTGCTGAATCATCTGTTCAATATCTGCATCCAATAGTTCGGTTTCCGTTGCCATCTGTACGCCAAAGATCTGCATCCAGGCGTCAAAGGTGCTCAGTAACAGCGCCACACTATCCGCGTACACAACGTCGCTGGTGGCGTACTCGTTCATCAACTTCACCAGCTCGTACAGCACCGCGAGTCCGTTGGCCACGTTGACATCATCATCCATGGCGTCAATGAAACGCTGCTTCAAATCGGTCACCGCGGTAGTAATCTGCTCTGCGGCACCTTTGCTAGCTCCGTCCTGACGGAAAACCAGGTTGGCGCGCGCCGTCCGCAAATGCTCGAGGTCGGTCGCTGCGGCCGCCAGGTTGGCCTCCGTATACCGAATGGGCTTGCGGTACTGCGTGGTCGCCATGAAGAACCGGAGCACCATCGGGTCAACCGTCCTGATAATA
Source organism: Lacticaseibacillus pantheris DSM 15945 = JCM 12539 = NBRC 106106 (assembly GCF_001591865.1). Classification (NCBI taxonomy): domain Bacteria; kingdom Bacillati; phylum Bacillota; class Bacilli; order Lactobacillales; family Lactobacillaceae; genus Lacticaseibacillus; species Lacticaseibacillus pantheris. The sequence continues at coordinate 1,132 of NZ_BCVS01000071.1, read as the reverse complement.
TCGTGGACGGTCACAAAGTTGCCCAGACTCTTACTCATCTTTTCATCGTCCTCGCCAACCGTGACGAAGCCGTTGTGCATCCAGTAGTTAACAAAGGTCTTGCCAGTCTTGGCCTCACTCTGCGCGATTTCGTTTTGGTGGTGCGGAAATTCTAGGTCCTGGCCCCCACCATGAATATCGATGGTATCGCCCAGCAATTTAGTGCTCATCACGGAACACTCGATGTGCCACCCGGGACGGCCCGGGCCAAACGGCGCATCCCAACGAATCTCGCCAGGTTTGGCACCCTTCCACAGGGCAAAGTCGATGGGGTCCTCTTTGCGTGCCGTTTCGGCGTCGGCCACGTGCTGGCTCGCACCCTGCTCCAGCTCGTCGATGTTTTTGTTGGCCAGAGCACCGTAGTTTTTAGCCTTACGGGCGCGGAAGTACACGTCCCCGTCACTCGCATACGCGTAACCTTTGTCGATGAGGACCTGAATGAAGTCGATAATATCGGGAATCATCTGGCTGGCCCGCGGGTTCACGGTTGCGGGTTCAATCCCAATGGCCTTCGTATCGGCCATAAATGCATCAATAAACCGCTGAGCCAAGTCGAGGGGCTCTTCCCCCGTCTCGTGCGCGGCGTTAATAATTTTATCGTCCACGTCGGTAAAGTTCGAGACGTAATCGACTTTGTAGCCCCGGTACTCAAAGTACCGCCGGATCGTATCAAAGGCGATGGCCGAACGCGCGTTACCAATATGGATATAGTTATAGACGGTTGGGCCACACACGTACATCCTGATTTCACCAAGTGTAATGGGTTTAAATTCCTCTTTTTGACGGGTCAGTGTGTTGTACAAACGCAACATTGGCCGCCGCCTCCCTTCGTAGTTCAAGCTAACTACCATGATACAAGACTTCCCGCCCTGCGGCTAGTATATCGCGTCTTGTAGTGGGGTAAAATCGGAGCGCGCCCGTATAGGAGTGGTGAGCAACTGCTAAGCCGAAAGCTGGGTGGTTACGAACGCGCCGGTGGCCTTTGGGACGGAGGCGTCGTACCCTGCGCCGTGATTGCTACGGTAGTGGTTGGCGGCCGCGTTGGCCGGACCGGTGAACTGCGGCTTACGTGGGGTACTCCATGGTAATCCAC
>NZ_BCVS01000070.1:0-12508 GCF_001591865.1 Lacticaseibacillus pantheris DSM 15945 = JCM 12539 = NBRC 106106 | reverse complement strand
AAACGGTCATGACGGAGCGGTTCACAAAGCCGCAACCCCACCACCGCTTTGCCTGCACCCGCCCACCACCACCACCCGTAGAGCATAAAACCCCCGCAGCCACGAAGGCTACGGGGGTTATGATGGAGAACTATTTTTGGACGGCTTTGACGGCTTTGTCAATCGCGGCCTGCTGGTACTTGGCTGCGAGCTGCTTAGCCAATGCCTGTTCTTGGGCAGTGGTCATGCCTGGGTTCTTAGCCTTTGCGGCAGCGACCTGTTGCTGGATGGCCATCTGCAGTTGGGCCTTCTGGGCGGCAGACTGCTTCTGCGCCGCCTTCATGTTCTTGCTCAGCTGCTTAGCCTGACTAGTGGTCAGACTGTACCACGTAGACGGGATCTTGAACGTGTTGGTCTGCTTAATCAGGTGGTGGTTGTTCAACCCGTTAAACATCAACTTCGTAAAGTTGCTCTTGTATACCCACTCACGCTTAGTGGTCTGCATCTGCGCCACATCGGTCTTGCTAGTCACTACCCGGTTGTGAATCCGGTAGTCAGCCTTGGTGTGTTGCGCCTTAGCCTTGCTACTATCACTAATTTTGTAGATGTAAACGTTGTGGTCACCGTTCGTCCCCACATCTTGGTGGAGTAGCAGCGGTAACGCCTTGCTCGGTGAGGCCGAGTAGACCACCTGGCTGGTAGTAGTCGTTACTTGCTTCATGCCCAGGTGGTTTTGGTCGTTATCATAGATGGCCCAGATTGAGCCGAGCATGACGATACCCGTAACGGCAACAAAGAGCGTGCGGTACCAGGAGTTTTTCATTGTGACAAAGGAGATGAAGAGCAAGATGGTGCTAATGACTAATATCCAGAGAATCATTATGCTGCCTCCTTTGCTGCTTTGTTTGGCTTAACTTCGGTGGAATTCATCTTGGTGTTCAGGAAGAACGCCAGGATCCAGCCGAGTGCGCTGAAGCCCACGGCAATCCAGAATGCGGCGTGATAGCCGTCCAGCGTGGCGTTAAAGAAGCTGTTCTTGTAAGCCAGCGGGTCGGCTTTGAGTAGCGCATGTGCCGGACTGTGCTGGTTCGTCACGTTCGTCAGCACGGAGACCATGATGGCCGTCGTGATCGAACTGGCGATTTGCCGCAGCGTGTTGTTGACGGCGGTCCCGTGCCCAACCAGGTCCTGGCTGAGCGCGTTCATCCCGTTGGTGGTCAGCGGCATCATCGTCATCGAAATCCCAAACATCCGGACTGCGTACAGCACCGTGATGTAGATGGATGGCGTGGTGGCAGTCACGAACGCGTACGGAATGGTTGCGACCGCGAGCGTGAACAGACCCATCTGGGCGAGTCGCTTGGCACCGATGCGGTCAAAGATGGTCCCGGTAATCGGGCTCATGACGGCCATCATCAGGGCACCAGGTAGCAACGTCAAACCTGATTCCAGCGCGGACTTACCGTGGATAATCTGTAGGTACAACGGGATAACCATTTCGGCACCCACCATGGCCATGTTGGCGATGGACGCCAATACGGTTGACAGCGTGAAAATACGGGACTTGAATACCCGGAGCTCCAGGAATGGTGTGTCCATGTGGAGTTGACGGTAGGCAAATAGGGCGATTACTACGACACCAAGGATGATGGTGCCATAAACCACTGGTGAGCCCCAACCTTTGTCCCCAACTTCGGAGAACCCGTACAGCAAGGCACCAAACCCAATGGTGGATTCAATCAGCGAGAGAATGTCCAGACGTGGGTTATGTTGTGGCAGTACGTCACGCATGAAGAATACGGCGGAGACAATGACCAGGATGGTGACTGGAATCAGCATCCCAAAGAGGGTCCGCCAGCCGAAGTTATCAATGACAAATCCGGACAGGGTTGGTCCAATCGCTGGTGCCACCCCGATGGCGATGCCGGCCACACCCATGGCCGCACCACGTTTTTCTGGTGGGAAGATGGTCAGCATAATGTTCTGCAGTAATGGCATCGTGATACCAACACCAACGGCCTGAATTAAACGGCCAGCCAATAGGAAGGCAAAGCTGGGTGCGGTGAACGCCACCACCGTCCCGAGCAAGAACGTGCTCATGGCGATGAGGTACAGGCGCCTAGTAGGTACCTTAGAGGTCAGGTAGGCGGTCACGGGAATCATGATTCCGTTGACCATCATGAACCCCGTGGTCAACCACTGCACGGTGGCGGTGGAGATGTCGAAGGCCTTCATCAAAGTCGGGAAGGCCGTACTGAGAATGGTTTGGTTCAAAACGGTAGTAAAAACGCCGACAATTAGCGTCGCTACCAATAGGGTCACATTAATTTTGCGCCCGTTGTTATCAGTAATATTGTTCATTACGGTTGCCCAGCTTTTAATTTATTTTGCGACACGTTTATCGCATTGTGTTACAATTACGATATCAAATGTTACAACTAGATTTTCAGAAAGTCAATGAACGGGGTCCAAATAAATGGAGCACATGGAAAAATTTGTGAGCAAGATGCGGTCCTTTGATTTTTCAATGGGTATTGGGGAAACGTGTCGGGTGAGCGGCGTAACACCGGCGCAAATTCGCTATTGGGAGAAGAAAGGCTACATTCGGTCGATTCGTCATGGTGACGGGCAAAATAAACGGTATCCGTACGGCAGCGTTGCCGCAATTGTCTACATTAAAACCAAGATGGACGAGGGGTACACGTTGGCCCACGCTGCGGCCGAGGCCCAGCGTCACTTTGATGATATGCACGTCCTGAAACGGATGCTGTATCAGGGCGGACTCACCGTGGAGCAGCATGATGACTTTGCACTCGTTATGCTGGGTCAACTGAGTGATGAACCTCAATTTGACGTGGTCGCGCGGGTGGACGACGACGCAGTGACGCTTAGTAAACGGGCCCACCAGGAAGGGACACTGTAATGCGACCAGCAATTATATGGAATAAACAGTTGCAGTGGCGTGTTACCATGCGCGCCAGTAAGCGTCCCGCTGCGCCAATTACGGACACGCAGGCGGGCATCCGTGCGGCCATTACGGCGGACCCGCAGAATGCCGCGTACACCGCGGCGGGTGTTGAGCCACTGTACGTTGCGGATCCGCGAGCACGAATTTTGCTCATTGGGCAGGCACCGGGTCAGCGGGCGCAGGACGCACGGTTGTTTTTTAACGATCCCAGTGGCGACCGGTTGCGGGAATGGATGGACGTCACGCGCGACCAGTTTTACGACCCACGCAATTTTGCCGTGCTACCGCTAGACTTCTACTTTCCCGGTAAGGGCAAAGGTGGCGACCTCCCGCCACGCAAAGGGTTCGCGGACAAGTGGCTGCCCCAACTGATCGACCAGATGCCGCAGGTTAAGCTGACGGTGCTGATTGGCAGTTACGCTCAGCGGTGGTATTTGGGTCAGCGGGCGCAAAAGACGCTCACCGCGACCGTTGAGCATTACGCGGATTACTTGCCAGACGCGCTTCCCATTGTGCACCCATCCCCACGCAACCAGGCGTGGGTTAAGCAACACCCGTGGTTTAAGGACCAAGTAGTGCCGGAATTGCGGACCCGTGTGCACGGCCTGATTGACTAACGCAGTCTTAATCAGGCTTTTTTTGTGCCACAATTAAGAACAAAATGTCGATTAACCAGACAAAGATAAAAATGTTAGCGTTCCCATTCATACGGGCGTTTGTATGGGGGCAACGATACCTTTATAATGACAAATTGAATAAGCAAACTGGTCAAACCGTGAGGAGGCAATCCGATTGGCGCGAATGATTAAGTATTACGACGACGTCACGGATGACTTTGTGACTAGTGCACACCAGGACATCCGGATTCCCGATGATTACCAGTGGGAACACTCTGGTTGGTGGTGGCAGGCACGGCGCGTCGTGGTGACCGCCCTGGCTCGGGTTGCGGGGTGGTTCATTTTGCACGTGGGCTGGCACGTCCGCTGGGTTAACCGGGCGGCACTCCGCAATGCGGGCAAAGGGGGTTACTTCCTCTACGCTAACCACACGCAACCCGTGGGCGATCCGTTTCTGATGTTGGCTGCCGGCCAGTCACGCGGCTTTGCGGCTGTTGTTAGTGGTGCCAATCTGGGCATACCGTTTCTGGGGCGTATCTTACCGTGGGTAGGCGCGTTGCCGATACCGGAGGGGATGCACGGACTGGCACGGTTTAACCACGCCGTGCGGACGCAGATCGACGCGGACCGTTACGTGGCCATCTTTCCCGAAGCCCACGTGTGGCCGTACTATACCGGTATTCGTCCGTTCAGTGCGGCGGCATTTCATTATCCCGTCGCAACGCAGGCACCGGTGTACACCATGACCGTGACCTATCAGCACCGGCGTTGGGGCCGGCACCCGCGGATGACGGTGTTTATTGATGGACCGTTACGCCCGAACGTGACTTTGTCCCGGAAGCAACAACAAGTACAACTCGCGGACATGGTAGCAAGGCAAATGCGGCAACGCTCCGCTGAAAGCACGTATACATACATTACGTACCAAAGGAGGGACTAGTATGGATGTCCTATATTGTGGTGACGCCAAAATGGCAGATGGCCTGCTGATTTCGGTGCTGTCGCTACTGCGTACCGTGCAGGAACCGTTACACGTACACATTCTAACGGCGCACATTACCGTGGGCATGAAGGAATATCGCCCCGTCAACGACGAAACGGTGGAGTTGCTGTTGCAGCAAGTACAACAGGTTGATTCGGCGAACACGGTGGTGAAGCACGACGTGACCGAGTTGTTCAACATGGAGCCACCCTTGGCAAACATGGACACCATCTTCACGCCCAACTGTGTGCTACGGTTGTTTGCGGACCAGGTGCCGGATCTGCCCGACCGCATATTGTACCTGGATACCGACGTGGTGAGTCGTCGCGACTGTAGCGAGTTTTACCACCAGAACATGGATGGCATCGAATTGGCCGGCACTTTGGATTATTACGGGCGCTGGTTCTTCCACAATCGGGGTATCCGGTTTGATTACCTGAATTCCGGGGTGTTACTGCTCAACCTCAAGGAAATTCGCCGTACGGGATTGTTTGAACGGGCCCGGCGGTTGTGCGTCACCACGCAGATGTTCATGCCCGACCAGTCGGCTTTGAACCGGCTGGTGACCGAAGTGCGAATCATGCCACGTCGCTATAACGACCAGCGCCGCTTACACGCGGACACCGTTTTTCAGCACTTCACCACAAGTTTTCGGCTGTGGCCGTGGGTACACACGCTCACCGTGAAGCCTTGGCAGGTCACGGCCGTGCACGACCAGCTGAAATTGCACGAGTATGACGACGTGCTTGATGAATATGACCGTTTGGAACCCCAACTAAAGGATAAAAACTAATGACTGCAACAAGGACTATTCCGTTATTTTTCGCGGTTGACGACCGGTATGCGCCATACTTAGCGGTAACGTTAACCTCAATTATTCAAAACAGCAACTCCCAGCAACAGTATGAAGCCATCATCCTCCACGACCACTTAGCCCCGGAGCACCAGGACCGGTTGGCAAAGTTGGCGACGGATAACGTGCACGTACGGTTCGTCCAGATGGGGGATGCCTTTGCCCAACGCATGGCGAATGACCATTCCGAACTGCGTTGTGACTATCACACCCTGACCATTTTCTTCCGGTTATTTATTGCCGACATGTTCCCCGAGTACGACAAGGGTATCTATTTGGATGCAGACGTTGTGGTCACCACGGATATTGCACAAATGTTTGGGTTAGACCTGCACGGTAACTATCTGGGTGGGTGCATGGATACCTACCTGGCCGATTCCCCCGTGACCATTGCGTACGTTGAGGATGCCGTGGGCGTGCCGATGCAAAGTTACATTAATTCTGGAGTGCTGTTGATGGACCTGGCGGCGTTGCGACAGTGCAACCTCGGCGACCGGTTCCTCGCGTTGCTGCAGCAGTACGACTTTGATACCATCGCGCCCGACCAGGACTACATCAACGCGCTGGTGCACGACCACATTTTGCGGCTCGACCAGACGTGGAACACCATGCCGACTTTGCCGACCATGAATCAGGCGTTAACCCGGCCGAACGTGATTCACTTCAACCTTTTTGCCAAGCCGTGGCACTATGACCACGTGATGTACTCCGATTTCTTCTGGCAGTACGTCCCTGATTCCGGTTATGCCGACGAGATTGCTTTGGCTAAACGCAATTACAGCAAGGACGATGTGGCTACGGATGACGCCAACGCTGAGGAACTGGTCACCAAGGCGACGGCGCTGGTTGCCGACGCGGGTAACTTCAAGCACGCCAACGAGCGGGGCGTTCAGGTGCGTGTATGATTATTGGCGGAGACAAAGAGGCGGTGATCGCCAACATCCAGGAGCGGGTGCGCGCCGGTGAGTTCAATGCCAAAGTCGAGGTCGGCGATCCCCAGATGACCGTGGCGGCCCAGGCGGCCATCGCTGAACGGGCGTTGGCTCGCCACGACCGATTGGACTACCATGTGAACAACTTGATGGCGCGCGGGGCCATGAACGTAGCGGCGCGGGTAGTGAATCGCCATACGCGGTATACGGGGATGGACCACCTGCGGCAGTTGCGGGGTGGCGCCATTATTACTAGCAATCACTTTAACCCGCTGGAAAACTTGATTGAGCGACGTTTGGTGCAGAAGACTTTGCACCGGCGGATGTTCATCGTGAGTCAGGCCACCAACCTGGACTTTGACGGCGGGCTAGGGTTCCTAATGAATTACGCGGACACAATTCCGATTAGTCCCAGCACGAGCTACATGGCGCGGACATTTCCTGACGCGTTGGCGCGCGTGATGGCGGCTAATCAGCTGGTTTTGATGTATTCAGAACAGGAGATGTGGTTCAATTACCGCAAGCCGCGACCGGTGAAGCGGGGTGCGTACTACTACGCGGCACGGCTAGGGGTGCCGATTGTATCGTGCTTCGTGGAAATTCAGGATACTGGCAAAGTGGATAACGCGGAGTTCAACCAGGTGCGGTACGTTGAACACGTGCTGCCGCTGATCTATCCGGATCCACGTTTGGATGCGCGGGCGAATAGCGAGCACATGATGGCTGTGGACTACCAACAAAAGGTTGCGGCGTACGAGCAAGCATACGGGGGACCACTAACATACGACTTCACGCCCGACGACATCGCCGGATGGCGTCAACACTAGGCTCTGCTCACAATTGTGGGCGGAGCTTTTTTGTGGTTTTGTGCTGGCAAGCCAATGTTGTGGTGATAAATGTGTATCTAGGTGCGATGATTCTAGTCCAGTATATTGTTACCGTTATGGGGCTACGCAGTTATTTTTCACACCCGTGGCGACTGACACAAGTTGGGTAGTTAAAATAATCTGAATGGTGTGTTCCATGGTGTTCACACAGGCTAATTGCTTGACATTAATCACTTTCAACTAATTGACATTCTAATTTGGCCACGAAAGTTGATGGGTAATTCACGATTTACTACTTGGTAAACACAATCTGCCCAGATTACATGTCTTTGAGTGCTCACGAGTTCAATAAGAACACATGGGTAACCACTATCGTCGCCATACAGGACGATGTTAAACGTTCAATTTATATATTTCAGTGTGCGCAGTATCGGGAACGGGCGGATGGCGTTTGGTGCGGAGGCGTCATGTCCGGAGATGCGGTTAATACAGTAGTGAGAGGCTGCATCGGTCGGGTTGGTGAGTGGATTACCGCGGAGCGCCCACGGAAGCCGCAACTCACCAACCCGACCAACGCGGCCGCCAACCACTCACGTTGCAGGACCCGGAAGCCGCACCCCCGAACACCATCCGCACGCTCAATACTCGCTGTATTTGATTATCGTTTCAAACAGCACTAACGTATAGTTAGACGGTTAATCATTTTAGATACTGACTGAAAAGCCATATTGTTAAGGGGGAATTATATGGTACCCATAGCGGTAAAAGTAGATGATGATAGCCTAGAAATCAACTATCAGGACGACGACGCCCAACACACGCGTCGTCGAACCACGATTAAGTACAATCCGGAACAGACGATTGGTGCCAACCTCGAAAACATGCGTGTCAGGATGGCCGGCTTTCGCTTTGACGTCGTCATCGTGGATAACCCGCTCAGCTATCCCTTCACGGATACGGTGGTAGGCCTCAACCACCGGCGAATTGATATCGGTTTGGCCCTCATGAACATGTTCAACGTGCCCGTTGTGGCGCGGCCGACGGTACGTCAGCGGGGGCTGGCCGCCGCCGTCGCGGACAAAGTTGCGTATGCCAGCTGGCACCTGGACTATTACGGCGAGTATTCCGGTAAACGTAACTATGGTCAGGAAGCCATGCTGACGGTTGGCAACGGCTACTTTGGGTTGCGCGGTGCCTACGTCGAAGCAGTCGCCGATGCCGATAACTATCCTGGCCTGTACGTTGCGGGGGTGTATAACCAGAACACCACTAACATTAATGGTCGCAATGTCGTCAACGAGGATCTCGTTAACTTGCCCAACGCGCAGTACCTGTCCTTCGGCGTGGATCATGGGAACCTATTCAAAATACGACCGAGCGATATCCGTGACGTGTACCGGAGCCTGGATCTACGGACGGGACAGCTGCGGACCAGCATGCTGTTGAACCTGGCGACGGGCCACCAACTGGCCGTGACGGCAACCAAAATCGCAGATATGCACCATTACCACCGCTTCGCCATCCGCTACGAGGTCACACCCATCAACTTCGACGGCTCATTGCAAATCCACTCTGCCATTGACGGGCAGGTGACCAACGGAAACGTTGACCGCTACAACCAGTTTGATCAACGGCACGTGGTGGTCGACGCTACTGAAACTGACGCTACAGACGCCTGGTTAACCGGACACACGCGGCATTCTAACGTTCACTTTGCAATTGGGAGTCGGTTAAGCAGTCCAGATCGAGTGCTCAGCAATGCGGTTAATGGGACGCATACCACCAACGCGGCGCGGCAGACCGTCAATTTGGCGGTTCGTGCGGGCCATACGTACACCGTAGATAAGCTCGTGGCCGTTGTGACTGATCACGACGGCGAGCGAGCCGATATGGCATTAACCGACCGCGTGCGGGCCGAGCTACAGCAGGGCAGCTTTGAGGACTCGACCGCGGCTACCCAGAACTACTTTGATGACGTTTGGCGGCGGACCGATATCACCGTCACTGGCGATATCACTAGCCAAAAATTGTTACGGGTGAATACGTTCCACATGTTGGTTGCCGGTGCGGCGCTGGGTGCAGGCCACTTGGATGCCTCCACCGGCGCTCGAGGACTACATGGCGAGGCGTATCGGGGCCACGTGTTCTGGGACGAAATGTTCTGTTTCCCGTTTTACGTTGAGCATTACCCGGCGATTGCCAAGGCAATGATTATGTATCGTTACCGGCGTCTAGGAGCCGCGCGAAAGTACGCTCAATCGGCAGGACAAAGTGGCGCGATGTTCCCGTGGCAATCCGCTATGTATGGGGACGAGCAGGCACAGTCGGTGCACCTGAACCCATTGACCAACCAGTGGGATCCAGATAACAGTCGGCGTCAACGTCATGTATCGCTGTCCGTGGCCTACGAGGTATGGTTGTACGACCACGCTACTGGTGATCACGACCTCATGAACCGTTACGGCTTGGATATACTGCTGTCGGTGGTACGTTTCTGGTTAAGTCTAACTACCAAGAATTCAACGACTGGCCGTTATGATATCAACGGTGTAATGGGCCCCGATGAATTCCATGAGGAGTATCCCAATAGCAAGCGTGGTGGGTTAAGCAATAACGCCTACACCAACATCATGGTGGCATGGCTATTCAAAGTGGTTGCGAACCTACTGCAAACGTTGCCTGATAGTACCGTTAAAGCAGCTAGTGCCCGTGCGGGGTGGTCCAGCGAGGCTACCCAACAGTTAGACCAGGTGCGGACGCATTTACAGTTGGACATTAATGATGATGGTATTATCGGGCAGTTTCAGGGCTACTTTGATTTACCACGACTCGATTTTGACCACTACCGTCAGCGTTACGGTGATATTGCCCGACTCGACCGCATTTTGAAGTCTGAGGGTAAAACACCGGACGCGTACCAAGTGGCTAAACAGGCGGATGCCCTGATGGCTTATTACGTTCTTAATCGGGATGAAGTGGAGTCTCTAATTACCGCGATGGGCTACCGGCTGCCAGCACACTACTTCACGCACAACTTACAGTACTATCTGGACCGGACGACGCATGGTTCCACCTTATCGCGTATTGTGTACGCCGCTTTGAACCAGCAGGATGGTAACTACGATCAGTCATGGCAGCTTTTCCGTGAGGCCTTATTCTCTGACTATTACGATATTCAGGGTGGGACAACCGCGGAGGGTATCCATCTGGGTGTCATGGGCGCCACGTTACACGTCGCGACGAGTATTTATGGTGGTGTGAACGTGTTGGGCGACCAGGTAGTAGTTAATCCACACTTACCGCGGCAATGGCACCGGCTAAACTTTTCGATAAAGGTTCGCGGGGTACAGCTGCGGTTTATGATTAGTCGCCACACGGTGCGGCTAACGGCTGATCACGCAACTCGTTTGATGGTCGCTGGACAGCAAATACAATTGGTAGCTAACCAACAGCAAGAGATCCGGTACTAAGCCAAGTCGGATAATCGTGATTTGCAGGTTGACCTAGGCTGAGAGAGGAGCAGGAGACGATGAAAGCTAATTTTGAAGATATTCAAGGATTTATCTTTGACCTGGACGGAGTCATTACCGATACGGCACGCTTACACACGAAGGCATGGCGTCAGGTGGCCGACCAGGTGGGCACCCCGTGGTCGCAAAGGCTGCAGGATAGTCTGAAGGGTATTAGCCGCATGGAGTCACTGGAGTTGATCCTGAGGGCTGGCGGTCTGGCGCACACTTATAGCGATGAGCAGAAAGAGAAACTAGCTACCGCGAAGAATACTGAGTACTTGCGGTTGGTAGCCACCTTAACGCCAGCCGATATTTTACCGGGCGTGCAGTCCCTTCTTGATGATTTGGATGCCCACGGTTACAAAATGGCCATTGCATCGGCCTCCAGCAACGCGCCGATCGTGCTCCACCACTTGGGCTTGACGCATTACTTTCCGGAGGTGGTGGATCCACGTACGCTACATCACGGGAAGCCGGACCCGGAAATCTTTTTGCGGGCGGCCGAGCTAATCAAAGTTGCTCCAGCGCACTGCGTTGGCGTCGAGGATGCGGCAGCCGGTGTTGCGGGCATCGTCGCTGCGGGGGAAACCGCGATTGGGATTGGTGATGCAACCGTGTTGCGGGCCGCCGACATCAACTTTGCGGATACCAGTCAGATGACCTTGGTCAATATCCGTGCGGCTATGCGCACGCCCAGTGTCGCACTCAGTTAAAATGACGAACGGTCGGCCGTTAATGGCCAGCATGCGTCCGTTAACGCACGTAGTAATAGTTCAGAAATTGGGCTACTACTACGTGTGTTTATTTGCATAATGATGCATTACCGGAGTGCTTTTAGGCCCAAAACTGGTGTGGGTAAGTGGTAAATGGTGGCCGTTTACGTGAAAAAGTATTTATTTTAGGCCGTGCGGGTAGTATGCTAACATAGTTCGTATAAAAATTATCGTATCATTCGTATCAGCGATAACTAAAATGATACTAATGACAGCAAAATCAATGCGCCACGGCGCACACGGATCGAGGTCTGGAAATGATTAGGTTTTGGGGACAGCCAAAATTTAGCGTACCGACGGGTAAATTGGCGGGTTATGAACTATTTTTGCGTGAACGACCAACGCGGGAAGGCGAATGGCATCTTCCCGCCGACTTTGGCGCGTTTGCCGTCCGTGACTTTGATGAACTGCTACGGGCCACGTTGGCTACGCTCCCCCAGGATTTACAGTTGGTGTCCTTGAACCTTGATCAAGAGCAGTTTGTTGACCCCGATTATGTTGCTCAACTCGGACGTTGGCATCAATCTGGCGGGCCACAACTCATTATTGAACTAACGGAACGAATGGGTGTGGGTGCCAATCAGGTCACACCAGTCCGTCTGGTTGAGGCGGCGAGGATATACCAGGAAGCGGGGCTACGCGTCTGTGTCGACGACGTGGGCACCGGGGCTAACCAACCGGAACTGGTGGACGTGCTGGACCCAGTGGTCACGGAGTACAAGTATGCACTGCAAAACGTGCGTGGAACGGTGAACGTGGGAGTAATCCGCGCGCAGGTGGCGTACTGGTCGCAGCGTGCGCACCGACAGCACCATCAGTTTGCGCTGGAAGGGTGCGAGGGTGTGGCGGACTTAACGCTCATCCACGATTTCGCACCCGACCTTGTGCAAGGCTATTTCTTTGGACGACCACACCCGCTGACCATTGCGGCCGACTTGTCCATTTAGGTTGGTGGTTCTGGCCGGCGCGGGTGCCGTGGGGTACTGCGACTTTGTGGACCACTCCACGGTGCACGCTGCAGGTGGCTGGTCGTACTGGCGTAGTGGTGGAGGTTGAGCGGTTGGT
>NZ_BCVS01000069.1:0-12602 GCF_001591865.1 Lacticaseibacillus pantheris DSM 15945 = JCM 12539 = NBRC 106106 | reverse complement strand
TTGTTCGGCCTGCCTTATACGTCGGTTTCTGCGGGGCGCAACTCGTTTCAACACCAGACAGTAGCGTGGGAGCGCTGCAGTATTCACATTCCGCTCCCCACCAAGCATTCGGCCTCGCCGCCGGATGCTTTTAATATCCGCGCAATTACCGAACACCAACAAATAGGTCTTAGGTCCCATGTAACTTCCCTCAGTTTTCAGTAAATTTATAATCGTTAATAAAGATTGAAAACATCGTACATAACGAGGGAGAAAACTATGGCATTTTTGGAATTGCGGAACATCCGCAAATCGTACTTTCTAGGTAAAGAGGAGTTCCCGGTTCTTAAGGGTATCAACCTCGACTTTGAACTGGGCGAATTCGTCTCCATCCTGGGTGAGTCTGGTGGTGGTAAGTCCACGCTGATGAATATCATTGGTGGGCTCGACCGGAACTTTGAGGGTTCCGTGACCATCAAGGGACAACTGCTGGACCACAAGAAGGAGAAGATGCTCGACGCTTACCGTCGGGGCACCATCGGGTATATCTACCAGGCGTATAACCTGGTGAGCCACCTCACCGTGTTGGAGAACGTCTTGGTGGCACTGGACATGACCACTTTGAACCACAGCGAACGGCTGGCTCGCGCCAATGAGCTGTTGGACCAGGTTGGACTGAGCGACCAGGTTAAAAAGCACCCCAACCAGCTGTCTGGTGGGCAGAAGCAGCGGGTGGCCATCGCCCGGGCGTTGGCTGCGGATCCGCAGGTTATCATCGCCGACGAACCCACCGGAGCCTTGGACTCGGTGAACACCAAAGAAGTGTTGGAACTGCTGAACCAAATTGCCCGGAGCGGTAAGTTGGTTATCGCCGTGACGCACTCGCAAGAGGTGGCCGATTACGGGACGCGCATCGTTCACCTTGCCGACGGGCAGATTGAGGGGGATGAACGCATCAAACCGGCCTTTGACCAGCAAGAACAGGAGACCAGCATCCCCGCTAAACCGCTGGCAGCCTGGGCATCGTACCGGACGGCGTTTAAGCACCTCACGTACACTTTCTGGCGCAACTTCCTGATTATTTTGGGGACTGCAATTGGGTTGTTTTCGGTCATGCTGTTCCTGGGGTTGGGTAACGGTATCCAGGGGTACATCAATAAGCAGGTTACCGATCTCGCTAATCCGAACTACCCCACGGTTTTGAAGAACGTGGATACTGACAACAAGAAGCCCGCCACGGAGCGGATGAACAGCACCATGCAGGCGATGACCACGGATTACCACTCCACGACGTTTAGTCAGGCCGACCTCGACGCTTTGGCGAACGTGAAGCACGTATCCAACGTCGAAAAGGGTTACCTGTTCAACGGTGCGAGCGTGAGTTACGGTCAGAAGCAGGCGGGTAACATGACCTACCAGACGTGGACCAACGCGTTTACCAAGAAGTCTATCAAGGCGGGCCAAGCGCCTGGTAGCGGTGAGATTCTGGTGGACAAGAAGAACTTTGCGCAGGTTGTGTACAACAAACACTGGCGTGATATCGTTGGCAAGACCGTGACGGTGAAGTATACCGCCATGAGCAGCAGTAACCAGCCCGTGCAGATGAACGTTAAAATGAAGGTTGCCGGTGTGGTCGATACGGGCAGCCAGGGGGCAACCATCGCCGCCAACTTTGACGCCATGCACCAGCAGTTGGCGGATGCGCAGGCGGACGCAGCACCAACCTACGTCAACGTCAAAATTGGTAACACCAAGTACGTTAAGTCGACCACGGCCGCCATCAACAAGCTGAAGGACGGCAAGAAGTACCGGTTTGCCGCCATGTCGATTGGCAGCGTCCTGGACACCATCAACACGATTACCAAGCTGGCAACAGATGTTCTAGCGGCGATTGCTGGCATCTCGTTGGTCGTATCCGCTCTCATGATTATCGTCACGATGTACATGTCGGTATCTGAGCGGACCAAAGAAATCGGGATCCTCCGCGCGCTTGGTGAGTCACGCCGCGATATTCGCCGGCTATTCACTTCTGAGTCACTATTTATCGGTCTGCTGGCCGCAGTCCTGGGTACGGGCATGGCCTTTGGTATCGGTGCGTTGCTCAATAGCGCACTGTACCAAGTTGCCCACTTTACCATGATTAGTATTGCTCCGGGCAACGTGGTGTTTGCATTCATCATGGCCATCGTGATTTCGTTCCTCGCCGCGCTTCTACCAGCCCGGCGCGCGAGTCGACTTAACCCGATCGACGCGTTGTCCGCGGACTAGTGAACGGTCGTAACGAGTCACAATTAAGCGAATAGCGTAATCAAAAACACTCAGCCCACCCCTGAATTAGCGGGGAAGGCTGAGTGTTTTTGCGTGCACAATTATTGGTCGACGTGGCCGTCCAGAATGACGTCCATAATTTCGCCGGCCATCGGCGCGATGGCCTCGTCCGCGCGGGGGTACGCCACGTTGTTAGTACCTGACCAGGCAATTTCGTGATCCCGCACCACGTATATCTTGGTCGCCATCCGCACCGCCTCGTTCACGTCGTGGGTGACCAGAATGGTGGTCATCTGCCGTTCCTGCCACAGTTTGAGGATGAGTTCCTGCATCTTGCGGCGGGTGAGCGCGTCTAGTGCCCCCAGCGGCTCGTCTAGCAGTAGTAGCTGTGGGTTGGCCATCAACGCGCGGGCGAGGGCCACCCGCTGCCGTTGGCCACCGGATAGTGAGTCGGGGTAGGCGTTAGCAAAGTCGTCCAGTTCAACTTCATGGAGTAGCTTCTGGGCTTCGGCCAACCGTGCTTTATCGCTGGTATGCCCAAAGGTGAGGTTGTCCTGCACCGACATCCATGGTAGTAACCGGTCGTCCTGGAACATGACCCGGCTATTGACGTTGAGACCGTCGATGGTGTGGCCGTCCTGCGCAATTTCGCCGGTGCTTGTTTCCTCCAGGCCGGCGATCAGGCGCAGCAGGGTGCTTTTACCACCGCCACTTTGCCCGACTAACGCTACGAATTCCCCCGACTGGATGTCGAGGTCGATATCGCGGAGTACGTGGGCGTCGCCGTAGTATTTATTCACGTTTTGAATTGTTAGTAATGTGTTAGCCATTGTGTGTCGCACCCCCGGCGTTTTGCCATTCGAGCATCGGGTTCTCCAGTGATTTAGCCATCAGGTCGGATGCCTTGCCGAGTAGTGCGTAAATCACGATACACATCAGGATGGTCGACATGTCCATGAAGTTCTGCGCGTTAGTCGACATGTAGCCAATCCCGGAGCTGGCCGCCAACGTTTCGGCGACGATCAAAGTAGTCCACATCACACCCAACGCGTACCGAACACCCATCAGGATGGTTGGTAGCGCGCCGGGCAGGAGGATCTTGAAGAACAGTTGCGCTTTGCTGAGCTGGTAGGACCGCCCCATTTCGATGAGCTTCGGATCCACGCTGCGCAGACCGTGGTAAGTGTTGATGTAGATGGGGAAGAGCACCCCGATGGCCACCAAGAAAATTTTGGAAGACTCACCCACACCGAACCACAGGATAACTAGTGGAATCAGGGCCAGGTGGGGGATGTTACGCAGCATCTGTACGGAGGAATCTAGCAGTAGGTTCATCGTTTTGGACAGCCCCGTGCAGAGTGCGAGCACAAAGCCGATGACCCCGCCGATGACAAAGCCGGCCAGTGCGCGGTATAGGCTAATTGCCAAATTTTTCTCGAGCGTGCCGGACTGCAGACTCTTAATTGTAGTCTGCACGACACCCAGCGGGCTTGGCAAAATGTTGGCGTCAATCCAACCAACACTGGACCCTAGTTGCCACAGCAGCACCAAGATAACGGGGATGGTCCAGGGTAACAGGCGTTGTACCGTGACGGTTCCCCAATTACTAGTTGGTGATGTGGCCTTATTGGTGTTTTGCATTTCCATAAAATACTCCTCCTAAGTGCTGGTGCTCTAGCCGGCCGTCGTGGCTAGCAGTGAGTTTTTAACTCGGGTGTGCTGAATTTTACCGGTGGGCCCGGCGGCGAGACTGTCAACATAGACGAATTGGCCGGGAACCTTGAACCGGGACAGGCGTGCGGACGCGAACTGCGTTAGTTGGCCCGTTAACGTGGTGTCGCCGGTGAAACCGGGGTTCAGCACCACCGCTGCCGTGACGGATTCGCCGTAAATCTCGTCCGGCAGGCCCACGACCGCCACCTGATTGATGGCGGGGTGTTGGGTCAGAACGTTCTCAATTTCAGCGGGGCTGATTTTGTCGCCACCATGGTTAATCAGTTCCTTTTTACGCCCCACGATAAACAGGTAGCCATCGTCGTCCAGGTAGCCGACGTCGCCAGTATGGAACCAACCATGGCGGAAGTCGGACTGGTACTTGGGATCCAGGTAGCTGGTGATAACGTGTTCGCCGTGCAACGCAATTTCGCCGGTAGCACCGGCCGCCAGCGGCGTATCATCTTCATCCAAAATGACGAGGTCGGTACCAGTAGGGCGGCCGACGGACCCCACTTTGGGCTGGTCGACGGGATTCACCGTAATTTGGCTGGCGGCTTCGGTCATGCCGTACCCCTGCACGATGGGTACGTGGAAGTAATCTTCAAAGTCGCGCTGAACGTTCGGGAGCAAAGGTGCACTAGCCGAGCGGATAAAGCGCAACTGCGCCACCTGGGGCCGGACTGCTGGCCGGGTTTTAAGCAGGATTGCAATGATCGCGGGTGCTCCCGACAACCAGGTGATCCGTTCATCTTGCACCCAACTCCAGAAGCGGTGTGCACTAAACTTTTGCGCCACGATTAACTTGCCGCCGGAGATGGTGGTGGCCAGCACCGAAATTACCTGGGCGTTAATGTGGAATAGTGGCAGAACGACCAAGGTGCGGTCAAGAGGCGTGAGTGCTTGCGATTCAGCGATATCCTTTGCCGCAGCCAGTAGCTGGTCGTGGGTGAGCACGACGGCTTTGGGGTCGCCGGTGGTACCGCTGGTGTACATCAGGACGCCGATGGGGCTCGCGGTATGTTGCTGGAAGGCAGTCAGCTGGTCATTCGTGGCGACCGCCTGGCTGCTGACCGTGAAGACAGGTGTGGTGGCGGTAGCGTCGCTGACTTGGATGGAGAGGTTCACGTCGGCAAGTTGCGCGAGTTCACCACTTTGTTCAGCGTGGTTAGGCCCAAGGATGAGGGCTCCGTAGTGGTGACGGTGTAGCAAAGTAGCGAGTTCGGGTACGGGCATCGCGGGGTTGACCGTGTAAGCGACGGCGTGGAGCGCAAGCGTAGCGTACAACGCAATAATATTGTCTGGTCCGTTAGGCAGACTGATTAGCACGATGTCGCCAGCACCAACGCCAGCGTTGCGTAGGTTGGTCGCGAGTGCGTCCCGCTGTTCACGGACAGCCGCACCGGTTAACCAAGTGCCGGTGTTCAGGTCCTTGATCATGTGGTTGTGTTCATGGTTGTTGATTTGCTGGTTGATGGCGTCTGTGAGCTGAGTCATGGCGACCTCCTTATTTGTAAACGATTAGTTTTTAATGCTACGTTTATCATTATATGTTTAAAATGGCTTCAATAGTGTCATTATGCCGGCAAAATGTGTTAAAAGTATGAACCACAATCAAAAAAGTTGTGTGAAGGTGATAGTTACGCGCAATGTTGAGGTTCGTTTCAGCAATTAAAAGGGGGCTGTGCCAAAAGGCGGTTAGCTCCCGATATACAAAACGGCATCAGTGGAAATCCCGAAGTTAGGATTTCTGCTGATGCCGTCTTGTATGTTAGGGAGCTGTCTTTTGGCGCGCGAACATAACGTATTCTAAAGGCTGCTGTCACAATTCCTTTGGGTTGGTCATAGCCGATGCGGTTATTCTACGCTGCCAGTTAAATTTTGGGGTGCGGTAATCTTTGGCGGTAGGAATACGTCGTTAATTTGCATGATGGCAATGTCGTGGTTTGCTACCCGCATGAGGTCTTCGGTCACCCGGTGATCCGAGGCCACGTACAGGTGGGTATCGTTGTTACTGAGCAGACCCACAAGTTCAGAGTCTTCAAGCGTTTTGGCGTTAATAAACGGTACGCCGTGCAGTTGCTGTTTGGTAACCAGGTTGCGGTACTTTTTATCGTCTAGGCGCCCGATTAAGTACGATTCAGTTGGGTAATGGTGTTGCATCCACCAAGTGATAAGGTCGTTGGTGTCGGCAAAATTATTGATGAGGATACCCGATTCGTCGTACAGTTCGACACCGTTTTGCGTACCCCGGTTGTAGCTAACAACAATGGCAATCATACCGTCATGACCGTAATACTCCTCAGTAGCGAGCTCACCGGCCTGGTTGAAAATTGCGTTGGCCGACAAGATACCCGCGTCATTAAAGTAGCTTTGCTTACTGAGCTTACCGTCCCGCAGGTAATCAATTTGCGCAATGTGTTCGTTTTTGGCGGTACGGTAGTGGATGCGCAGGGTCCAGTCGTTATCCTTCAAGGTAGCGTTCAAAGTCTTGTGGTCCGAACTCCAGTTTTGCTGGGCGATGTTGCTGGGCAGGCTAACCGGAATGGCGGTGGCCTTACCCCGTGATTGGATCTGGTATAGCGGGTTAATCAGTTCGATTTGGTCAGCCTCGATACCGTTATCCTGGGCCCATTCGGCAATTTCATGGGGGAAATTAATGTCAAAGTAGGCCGAGTACACGCCCACTTTGTCCGCACCGCTTGCCAAAAGCCGGTGGGTGACTTTGTTGAGCTCCTCCGCGTGGTGGGGCAGGAAGGCATCAAAGTCAATGATGTACCGGTGGTCGGCGTCCATTGGTAGTGACGAAAAACGAAACGTGGTCCCAAACCACGAAACGAGTTGGGCCGCACCCGTTAGTAACTTATTAGTGGCATTTTCAATGGCGGTCTGTGTTGCCCGTTGCTGCGCTTTCAAATCGGCCAAGGTTTCGTTGGCCTGATCAATAGCGGTCTGGCGGTCCTGACCGTTACTCGTGATTGCCCGCTTTATATCACTTTGCTTCTTGGCGAGGTGGCTCAATTCAGATTCAATATCTGCGAGTTTATCCTGTTCGGCTGTCAGGTCAGCTGCGGTCTGCTCGTGGTCCTTTTCTAGACGCGACTTTTGTACGTTCAGCGTCTTTTCCCGTTGTTCAATGTCCTCAAGTTCTTTGCGGTAAGATTCGGCCATGCTCAGTAACTTGAGTGGATCCGATTCGTCGTGCAACTTGGTGACAATCTCTGCTTTTTTATGTTCTAGTTCCTTGATGTCTTGCTCATTATGCTCACGCTGATTAGCTAAGTCACTCAGCTGGTTTTTGAAGGTGGACACTACGACTGACTGTTGCTTTTGCGCCTGCTCAACGTTGCTCGTGGTGGCAATACTTTCTGTAAGCTGTTCTTTAAGCGCATGATCAGTTTTCCTTTCCAGGGCAGTCAGTTTTTGCGTCTCAGTGTCAATTTTTGTGCGCAACCCTTCGAGTTTACTCCGGGCCTGGTGTAAGTCTGCTAGCTGGCGATCGCGTGCTGCGAAAAGTTGTTCCTGTAGTTGTTGACGTGCGTCGTTGTATTGCTCACTAATCGAGGCGATAATGCTCATCAATTGCTGAGCATTATCGATTGATCGGCCCGGAATATCATCTTGGAGCGGGGCAGGCTCATTCGTGGAAGGAACCGCAGCCTGGGCGGTTGTTGCGGGGGCGGGCCGGGTTACCTCCGGATTGGTTTTAACGGTTACGAGCGGTGCCGGCGTTGGTTCAATAGTGGCGGTTTTGTTTCTTTGTTTGAAGAATTTCATGATATTACCCCTCCAGAAGAAATTATGTGGTTTGGTACAGTGACGCGTCTTAATCCAATGCAATCAAAGCCGGCTAGTGGTGGCTGAATGCACTACAATTTAATTCGACAAAAACCCAAAGCCATCTAAATAATACTCGATTATAAGGTGTTTGCAAATAACAATTCGCTAAAATATAAAATAACATTTTTGATACTTTGGACACTCTTGCGGGTAAGTGCTGGAGTTATTTCAGAAAGCGACTAAATTAATTTTTTTCGGCTCTAATTTGAGCACACATCGGATCACTGTTTGCATTATCCACGCATTTTTATTTACCGAGCTGGTCGACATAAATTGACGCTCTTGTCGATTGCCCACCTCATGGAATGATGCCCGGATAATGTTTGATTGTGAATCGAATATAGAAGCCATTTTGTAATTCAATGATTAACAATCCGGCCTAATGGTGGTATCCCTTGCTACCACGAGGCTGATGCTAGCCTGATTTTTGTGGCTGGCAAAGACAACCAAGTGTAACGATTCACAATTTGGACTGTAGTCGCTGCAGTTTGATCAATTTGCGACTCTGAATCGATGCAAAGAAAATGGCTCAAGTTACGCCAACGTGGTGTGAATATGCATAGCGTGGAGTGGTATCGCCAAAAATTATAGTTTGCAAAAAAATAGTTTAGACAATTTAACAAAAGCTGTCTAAACGTGCTTGACGGTAATTCACACGCCTGGTTATAATAACGACGTGCAAGACAAACTATTACGTAGTATAACCGCCGCCCGTCCAAGCGACGCTTATACGTACTATACGTGAATGGTCATCTGGATTGTGCGCTGAGCTTTTTGGTTCATGAGATATTAGGAGGGACGAAGATGAAGATTAGAGGTACTCGTTCATACGAGAGACTGGAAACTGACACGAAACAAAGGTACAAAATGTACAAGGACGGCCGTCACTGGGTTTATGCCGGCCTGTTGACCACATTTTTTGTTTCGGTAGCAGTTCTTGGCGGCGGGGCACAGTCCGTTAGCGCCGACACGACTGATGCGGTTGTTTCCAGTGCAACAACAAATACAGATACCGGAGCAACTTCGGCTACATCAGATGCTTCGGCGCAGACGGCGACTAATTCCGCTGCCAGTGTGGCGCCATCAGCTGCTAGTCAGGCGGAATCAGCACAAAGCAGTGCTAGTTCCGCAGCTGCGGTTGCGGCACCAACACTTGACCGGCCAACCGTAACGGCTAATGGCGAAACCGCCACTTTGATTGGTACCGCAACTGCGGGGTCTACCATTACGGTTACTGTTGACGGTGTGGCCCAATCACCAGTCGCTGTTAGTGCTACAGGTACTTATAACATTACTGCTAAGGCGGGAGCTACAGTTAAGCTGGTCGCGACCAAAGACGGTCAGTCCGGCCAGTCCGTGACTATTACTACTCCTGCTCCGGCCCAGGGACAGACAAAGACGTCCGTAGATGCAACATCTGCGACTGCTTCCTCAGCAGCAACTGATTCAGATGCCGCTGACACCCCGGCAGCAAGCGACGCTGCTTCTTCGGCAGCTACTGCTACGACGGCGGCGTCCAGTTCGGCAGCCGCTTCAAGCGATGCTGGTACCACTGCCGAAGCTGTTGGCCTGACCAGCACGCCAACGCAGGTGTACGACAAAGACTCTGACAGTTACATCATCACGGGTTCGGCAACGCCAGCATCACGTGTAACCTTCAAGAAGGGGACCACAACGGTCGTCGCAGTTACTAGTGCGGCTGACGGTTCATTCACTGCTAAGTTGCCAGCTGGTGACTCTGGGGTTAAGGCTGGCGACACGATCAGTATCACCGTCCAAAACGGTACGACCACTTCTACACCTAAAACCTTGACGTTGGTTAACGGTACAACCGAGACCAACAAGGTGAACAAGACCGGCCTGCTTGAAGGTCAGTTGTTCGGCGAATCTGGGTACGCTTTGGACAACACCGCACAGGCGCAGTTGGGTGAAACGGCTGCCGTTACGGACGTAGTTAAGAAGGCTAACGAGGCCAACTTGCAGGTGCAGAACTCCGGTCGTATCACTGACACGACTGGTACCGCGCTTTCGCCAACTGACGACAGCTCTACGGATAACAACGATAGTTACGATGACACGATTGCCTATGGTGGTAAGACGTACGTCAGTGGTGCTAACAAGCAGTCGACCATTGCAGTTGACTTCTTCAACGACCAGGGTGCCATTTCATCCGACTACAGCGAAAACAAGGACAAGTATGCCCTTAGCAACCTGCAGTACAGCGTTGGTAAGTACAGCTACCTGTTCGCCGACCCAACCGATACTAACAAGCACACGCGTTACGCCGACATTGTGGTCGCGACTGAAAACCCTGGTCTTTCCGCCAAGGTGATCGGTGCTACTACTAACGGTGCGACGTTCGGCTTTGATACAGCGATTAATAACTCGGTCAAAGTTGGTACTTGGGTGGTTCAAAGTGTTAACCGTGCCGGGGCAATCGTTAAGAACCCTGATACCGGTGAAACTTTCCAGATTACTGATGCTTCGTCTATGTCTAACCAGGTGTTTGGTGAGAGTGGTTTGACGATTGATAGTAAGCTGGCTAACACCGCCGTTGTTGAAACCACGTTTACTGGTGGCGGGATTGAGAAGTTCCTGTCTACGATTACCGGTGGTTTGACCGGTGTTATGGGTGCCGCTGGGGTTGTTGCCCTGGTTCCTGACTTGGTTTCGAAGATTGTTGCCATTATCGGGACGGACAACACTTACTACGCTGGTTTGCAGGCATCCATCCAGAAGGTTAAGGATGACCAGGCACAATTAGCTGCTCTGGGTGGCAACTCCTTCTCAATTACTTCACTGGAACCAGTTGAAAAGCAGAGCGATGGTACTTACAAAGTAACTAACTCTTCAACCTTCCTGGAAAGTGTGACTAACTACGTTCAGTACCTGGCCAACACTTGGATTGTTGACTTGTACGACATGGTTGCTTCCCTGATTGGGGTTTCCACTACTTCCGTCAATGGTGGTACTAGTGCGTTGGGTTCCCTGCCTGGTGGTATTGGGTTCCTGCTTGATGGTCTGAGTGACACCCTAAACCAGGATGTTGAAGATGCGTACACGACCGTTACTAACTTTATCGCTGATACTGTTGGGACTGGTCTGGGCCAAGTACTTGACTTGGGTGTTGCTGGTTCTCAGAAGATCATCCTGCCTGTTTCCTGGAATGATCCTGACTTCACCGCCCAGGAGAATACCAATGGTCAGCAGCAGCTGGACCAGGTCGGTGCGGGTAACTTTACTCGTCTGACCCTGACGGCAACGCCGACGTTCTTCAACGTTTCGCCGGATTCGCCCTTGGAAACGTCACTGGTTTACCAGCGGACTGACAAGGACCATCTGTACGAACAGTACGAGGGTCTTTCTACCGATGAGAAACTGAGTGATGCTGGTGTGGCTGCACGTTTGGCCCTGCAAGATCTGAGTGCAACTAAATACAACGATGCGGACCCATTGAACGCAAGCAGCCCGGATGATATCTCGACTGATTCTGACAAAGATGGTATTTCTGACTTTAACGAAATGTACGTCTTCCACACTAACGAACACATCGCCGATACTGATGGTGACGGTCTGAGCGACCTGCAGGAAGCTCAGTACGGTACTAAGGCCGGTGAACCTGACGACGTCAAGAAGGGTCACGAAACTGCTTTGGCTGCCGATAAGGATACTGATGGTGATGGTATTTCCGACTATGACGAAGTGACCAAGTACCATACCAACCCAACCAAGGCCGATACCGATGGTGATGGCCTGACTGATGGCCAGGAAATCGGTGTTAAGGATGCGGATGGCAAGGTCATCACGGCATCTACCGGTACCAACCCATTGATGAAGGACACTGATGGTGATGGTATTCTCGATGGTAAGGACACCACCCCATTGGACAACGGCTGGACTGGTACTGATACCGATGGTGACGGTGTTCCGGATGATGTCGAAGCGAAGTTGGGTACTGACCCGAACAACGTCGACACTGACGGCGATGGTTTGGACGACTTTGCTGAACTACAGTACGGTACGGATCCATTGGCTCAGGATAGTGATGCTGACGGCGTTTCCGACGGACAGGAAGTTAAGGATGGAACTGACCCAACTAACGCTGATACCGATGGCGACAACCTGACTGATGGTGAAGAAAAGACTCGTGGGACTAACCCACTGATGATTGACACTGATGGCGACGGCTACACTGATGGTCGTGCACGTCAGGATGCATCACAGTACGACATCACGACGGCATTTGTTGCGGTTGGCGGTGTGGAACTTTCCAACGACCCATCCGTAACGGGGAGTACTGCTAAGGGCTACGTTGTTACTGGACAGGGTACTCCGGGCGCAGATATTACCATTACTGACCCGAGTGGTAACAAAGTTGGTGAAGGTACCGTTGATGGCAACGGTAACTACAGCATCAATGTTCCGGGTACTGTTGGCGCTGAAACTGTACTGACGGTCACTCCATCTAAGGATGGCAAGAACGGCGATTCCAAGAAGGTTACTACACCTAAGGATCCAGCCGACCTGAAGCCAGCATTGAGCAACGCTACTGTAACTGGTAACTCCACTGATGGTTACCAGGTAACTGGTACTGGTACTCCGGGCGCAACTATTGCTATCACTGATAATGGTGGTAACAAAGTTGGTGACGGTACTGTTGGTACGGACGGCAAGTTTACCGTTCCTGTTCCTGGTACTGTTGGCCCAGAAGCAACTTTGACCTTGACCCCTGCTAAGGGTGGCGTTACTGGTGACCCAATCACTGTAACTACTCCTAAGGACAGTGGCGAAACTTCGAACCC
>NZ_BCVS01000068.1:0-12619 GCF_001591865.1 Lacticaseibacillus pantheris DSM 15945 = JCM 12539 = NBRC 106106 | reverse complement strand
ATATTATTCCGGTTTAGCTCAGTTGGTAGAGCACCTGACTGTTAATCAGGTTGTCGTCGGTTCGAGTCCGACAACCGGAGTTTTTATTTTAGCTTGGAGAGTTGTCCGAGAGGCTGAAGGAGCATGCTTGGAAAGCATGTATACGGGTTTTGCCTGTATCAAGGGTTCGAATCCCTTACTCTCCGTCTTTTAGTTAGATAGGTACATCAAAGGAGCAATGCGCAAGCAATGCTCTTTTTTTGATCCAACGTGATTGGCAAATCAGTTAATGGAGCGTTAATTAGTATCCCTTGAATAACGGTGGTTTTCAAATATACTACGAGAGTGTAAAATACCATGTAGTTATGTTTGGAGGATCCTTTTATGAATAAAAATCGTGTCGAAGCTTTTACTGATGCTGTGATTGCAATTATCATGACCATTATGATTCTAGAATTCAAGGTGCCAGAAACCTACCTGTGGAGTGCGATGGCAGGTGATTTACCGTACCTGTTTGCGTACATTGTGAGCTTTCTTTTTATTGGGGTTGCGTGGTACAACCACCACTATATGTTCATGATTTTAAGGCGTGTGACCAAACGTATATATTGGATCAACAATCTGTGGTTGTTGACCATGTCGTTTATTCCTGTAGCCACGGCATGGTCTGGCCGGTTTTTGAACTACCGTGCGCCCGAGTATTTTTACCTGGTCGTCTTTGCGGTATGGAGCGCCGCCTACTGGTGGTTGTCACGGAGCATCATCAACGCGTTACGCCGTGAGGGAATGGTCGACCAGGCGCTGCGCATAATGGCTATGCCGCCGTATCGGTTTATGAACAGCTGGCGGCTACCGGCCTATACGTTGATTATTACTGTAGTCATTTATTTTTGGCCTCCAGGTGGTCTCGTTGCTACTTTGTGCGAATTGGTGTACATGGCTTTTCACACGAATACGGATAGTGATCGCGTGGTTGAGTGAAATTGCAAACCAAAAAAAGCCTACACATGGCGAGCCACCCGTTCTGCTTAGATGATTAGTCTAGTACGAATTGGGAGCCATGTGCAGGCTTTTTTCTGCTCTAGGACCTATCCTAGCCGTGAATAAATGAAACAGTCATCAAGATGCTGGTGACCCAGGCGGCGGCTAACCAGTAGGCAGACCACCAATCTCTGCGCCGGCGTAATGGCACTAACGCCAATACCATGATAGCCACCACCACGATGATAGTGAGGTGCTGAAGCATGAAGCCCGCGATGCAGATGATAAAGATAGCGAGGCTGGTTGCCCACATGGGTAGATATTTCGACCAGACCCCCACGACAAACGGAATTAGCATCAGAATCAGCGCGGTGAGGTAGCTACTTTGCAGAACGTGCGTGTCCGCCATGGTGAGCATTATCTGGGTAAAGCCAGCTAGAACTATCAACAAAGTTGTGCGGATTTCGTGCAGCATCGTTTGCGTGCTAATTATGTAGGTTAAGCCCAATAGCGCTAATGCGAGCGGTAGAATTGTCCACTGGTTAAAAGCGCCTATTATTGCGGGAATGATGCCCACAATGGCTAACCAACCTGGTCGCCAATCCAGTTGTACCGCGGCGATAACGACTGCGAGTATGACCAGTGCGACTAGTTGAAACGACCATACAAACCCACCGGTGCCCCCCGCGAGAATGGGGTACGTGATGGATAGACCAGCGAGCGCAATGGTTGAGAGAATTCGGTCTCTTGCTGATGGCATCTTTCTACCTTCTTTCTGTCCCTATGCTACCTGAAAATGTGGAGTGAGGCAAAACCTTTGTGAGACCGGCCCGTTTTGTGTTAGGATAGATTGTTGCAAAGAATTCCCGATAGGGCCCACACACGTGGGTTTGCCTTGTAACCGAAAACTTTTAGGGGGAAACAATTTCATATGTCAGAAAAACGTTTATTTACGTCCGAGTCGGTCTCTGAGGGGCACCCGGATAAGATTGCGGACCAAATCAGTGATGCCATTTTGGACGCGCTGCTAGCCAAGGACCCGGATGCACGGGCCGCGGTTGAAACCAGCGTGACTACCGGATTGGTGTTGGTGTTTGGTGAAGTATCAACCAACGCGTACGTTGATATCCAGGGCGTTGTTCGTGATACGATTCGGCGGATTGGTTATACGCGTGAGAGTGGCTTTGATCCTGATTCAGTGGCCGTATTGGTTGCTCTGGATGAACAGTCGCCCGATATTGCTCAAGGGGTAAATGAATCCCTAGAGGAACGCTCAGGCGATGCTGACCCGCTGGACCAGATTGGGGCCGGCGATCAGGGAATGATGTTCGGTTACGCCATTGACGAGACGCCCGAGTACATGCCGCTACCGGCGGTGCTTGCGCACAGTCTGATGCGTAAGATCGCCGCGTTGAGGCATGACGGTACGATTAAGTACTTGCGCCCAGATGCAAAGGCGCAGGTGACGGTAGAATACGGTGAGGATAACAAGCCACTCCGTGTGGATACCGTGGTGGTTTCAACGCAGCATGATCCAGACGCTACTTTGGCCCAGATCCGGGCGGACGTTGAGGAGCAAGTGATCCGTGCCGTTATTCCGGCTAACCTGCTGGATGACCAGACGAAGATCTACGTGAACCCAACGGGACGTTTCGTGCTGGGCGGACCAGCTGCAGATGCTGGGTTGACGGGCCGGAAGATCATTGTGGACACGTACGGGAGTTTTGCGCGTCACGGCGGTGGGGCCTTCTCTGGTAAGGACGCAACCAAAGTTGACCGGTCGGCCAGCTATGCGGCTCGTTACATCGCCAAGAACCTCGTGGCTGCGGGCTTAGCAAGTACGCTGGAAGTCCAGTTGGCCTATGCAATAGGTGTGGCCAAGCCGGTTTCGATTTCGGTGAACACGTTTGGCACAAACAAAATTCCGGAAAGCAAAATTGTTGACGCAATTAGGGACAACTTTGACTTACGGCCGGCGGGGATTATCCAGATGTTGGATTTGAAGCGCCCAATATATGAACAGACGGCGGCATATGGTCACTTTGGCCGCACGGACGTTGACTTACCGTGGGAGCACCTCGATAAGGTAGACGTACTGAAGCAGTACTTGCAGTAGAAGTGATCGATTGGCGGTGGGACATTAATTTGTCCTGCCGTTTTTTTGTAGAAAGCGGAGCAGGCCATTTAGAAGGCAGAGCATAAGCATCTCTAACCGAAAGGCCCGGTTTTGGCCTTTTGGTTAGAGATGCTTATGCGTCGCCTTCTAGCCTGCGCAGCTCGTTTAGAGAGTGGAGCCCCGCGGTTAGAAACTGGAGCGTAACTTGCTACGGCGGTTAAGCCCGGGCCTGGCTTCATTGCCGTAGCGGGTTACGCTCCAGTTTCTGCGGGATGCAAATCGTTTTCAAACGCACGAGTAATGGGGGAGAGTAGCAGGTTAACCGCCAAACCTAACCGAAACGCACTTATCCCCTGTGCTTAAGGCCCCACCAACCACATATTGTACTTATTTGAGGGAGAAATTATGCATACACAACGTACCAACGTGCCGGTAATGACGGTGACCGTCTTCATCGCCACCTTCATGGCTGCCATTGAGGGCACAATTGTCAGTACCGCCATGCCAACAATTGTTGGATCATTGCACGGAGTTCGGCTGATGAACTGGGTAATTGCAATTTACCTGCTAACCAGCGCAATTGCGACCCCCGTCTACGGCAAAATGGCCGATATGCGTGGCCGTAAGCCGGTCTTGATGGTTGGCCTCGGCATCTTTGTCATTGGCTCGTTGCTCAGCGGACTATCGCAATCGATGATTATGCTCATCGTCGCCCGTGCCATTCAGGGTGTGGGAGCTGGCGCCATCATGCCGGTTACCTACACCATTATCGCGGACATGTATTCGCTGGCTAAGCGGGCGCAGGTGCTCGGCCTCAACGGTTCTGCATGGGGGATTGCAGCAGTTGTAGCGCCATTACTGGGTGGTCTCATCGTGGACCAATTATCTTGGCACTGGGTGTTTATTATTAACGTTCCCATTGGTCTCCTAACCATGGGGCTAACAGCGGTTTTCCTACACGAAAAGCCGCGTACCAGCTCTTCCAGTCTGGATGTACGCGGCATTTGGTGGTTGGCGTTGATTCTGGTCTGTGTTCTGGGGGCATGCGAGCTGCTGCAGCTGCCGCATGGTATTTGGTACGCGACGGCATTATTGGTTGGAGCTGCACTGAGCATCTGGCGGTTTATCGCCGCAGAACGGCGGGCCACTGACCCGGTCATTAGTTTGAGCCTGTTTAAGTCAAAGGCGTTCATCTCACAAAATATTATTGCTGCACTCATTTCGGGTGTGGTTATGGGCCACGAAGTATACATTCCTATGTGGATGCAGGGGATTTTGGGCGTGAACGCCACGTTGGGTGGCTTTGCCGTGACCCCCAGCAGCATTTTGTGGGTGGTCGGTTCCTTTGCGGCCGGTAAGATGTTGCCGCGCATGCGTGCCAGCCGGGTGCTGGGCATCGCGTTGATTGACGTGTTCGTCGGTATTGTGGCCGTAACCTTGTTGAACATTCATACCACCTACCCTGTGTTCCTGGTGGTGTCCGCGGTCCTCGGCTTCGGCTTCGGGATTATCATCACGAGTACCACCGTGGAGTCCCAGAACGTGGTGGGGCCAGACCAGATTGGGATGGCGACCAGCTTCAACACCCTGAGCCGTACGTTAGGGCAAACGCTGATGATCTCAATCTACGGCATCATCTTTAATCAACAAATCGCTGCCGGTGTTGCTGGTCAGCCCGACCTCAGCACCAAAATGATGAACAAGCTAGTCAATTCGCAAACCGTCCACGAACTGGCGGACAAAGTAGTGGTGCCCTTGCGGCACGTGTTGTTCGATGCCCTGCACGTGGTGTACATTGCGTGTGCCGTAGTCGTGTTGTTATCGTTAGCAGCTAACTTGCTTGGTCGTCAGGCGCGTCGACAATAGCATCCTGGCTGCCGCGGATGGTAATCCAACGCACTATTTCCCGGGCAATAATTGCACAGGCGATACCTTCTAGGGCTCCGGCCAGCACGTCGCTGGCAAAGTGGACGTGGAGGTAGACGCGGCTCCACATAATCGTGGCTGCGTAGATAACGCCCAGGATAACCACCAGCGTGCGGGGCAATGGGCGTCGGTGCCAGTGCCATATATAGATAATAATTACGGTGACCAGTGCCGCGCTGGCGCTGGCGTGGCCGCTGGGGAAACTCCAGCCGCTGGCGTGGGTGAGTGCGTGCAAAGTGGGGTCGGCCACAAACGGACGCGGCCGTTCAATTACTGCTTTGAACAGCCGGTTGATGATGGCCGTGCTGAGCACCGCGCCCGCCACCGTTGCGGCCCAGGATGGCCGGCGACGCCACATGATCCAGAGTGATACGACAATAGCGGTGATGGTCATATTGACCGGTTCACCAAAGTTGGTGATGAAGCGGGCCCATGAGGTGCGCGCGGGTGTGACGGCGCCAGCGGCGTGTAGCCCCCATGTATCGAATTGGTGAATCAAAGGTTGACTAGTGGTGATAGCAACTGCCAGTATTAGTACCAGCGTAATCATGATGGTGGCCAGAAGCCAACGTTGAATGCGCATATTAACCCCTCTTTAGTGAAAGAAATATTGTTAGTTTAGCATAGTCTCCGTTTAGTGCTTGCTTGCTGGGGGTGATTTTGCTATTCTTAACTCAATACTAAACGCAGGGAAGATTATTAGCGTGTGGGTCTCGTCCAGAAAGACGGCGGTTGTTGGAAGCCGTTCGGGTCCCCCACGTGAACTGACTTCCTCGGTTGTCGACCTGAACAATGTCAGTAGGGTTGACCGGGCTGCCGTTATCCAGACAAGCGCCGGGAGGTTCCCGGAACTTAGGTGGTACCGCGGCTCGGAGTCGTCCTAACTTGTTAGGGCGGCTTTTTGCGTTCAGTGGCACAAAACATACAGGGGGCACAAACAATATGGCAGCATTTGACCATGCAGCAATCGAAAAAAAGTGGCAGAAGTATTGGCGTGAACACGACACGTTCAAAACGGGGAAGGATCCGCAAAAGCCGAAGTATTACGTCCTCGACATGTTTCCTTACCCATCAGGCCAAGGTTTGCACGTTGGCCATCCTGAGGGTTACACCGCCACGGATATCGTTGCCCGCATGAAGCGGATGCAAGGATTTAACGTTTTGCACCCCATGGGTTGGGATGCCTTTGGCTTACCCGCAGAACAATACGCCCTGAAGACTGGTAACCCGCCGAAGGAATTTACCGCCAAGAACATCGCTAACTTCAAGCGGCAAATCCAGAGCCTCGGTTTCTCCTACGACTGGGACCGTGAAATCAACACGACCGACCCGTCGTACTACAAGTGGACGCAGTGGATTTTTGAACAGATGTACAAGCGTGGTCTGGCCTACGAGGCGGAAGTCCCGGTTAACTGGAGTCCGGATCTCGGGACCGTGGTTGCAAACGAAGAAGTGATTGACGGAAAAACTGAGCGGGGTGGTTTCCCGGTTGAACGGAAGCCTATGCGCCAGTGGATGCTGAAGATTACTGCCTACGCGGACAAGTTGCTGGATGGCCTGGATGATTTGGACTGGCCAGAATCCATCAAGCAAATGCAGCGTAATTGGATCGGCCGTTCGGTTGGTGCCAGCGTTAACTTTAAGGTTGACGGTACTGACCAGTCCTTTGAAGTGTTCACGACCCGTCCAGATACCTTGTTTGGTGCTACCTACGCGGTACTGGCTCCGGAAAAGGAGCTGGTGCAGGCCATCACGACACCTGAACAGAAGGACGCAGTGGACGCCTACATCAAGGAGGCCGCTGGGAAGTCCGACCTGGACCGTACCGACCTAAACAAGGACAAGACCGGTGTATTTACGGGCGCTTACGCTGTGAACCCCGTTAACGGTGCCAAGTTACCAATTTGGATTGGGGACTACGTACTGGCTAGCTACGGGACCGGGGCCATCATGGCGGTACCTGCCCATGACGACCGTGACTG
Organism: Lacticaseibacillus pantheris DSM 15945 = JCM 12539 = NBRC 106106; assembly: GCF_001591865.1. Taxonomy (NCBI): domain Bacteria; kingdom Bacillati; phylum Bacillota; class Bacilli; order Lactobacillales; family Lactobacillaceae; genus Lacticaseibacillus; species Lacticaseibacillus pantheris. The sequence goes on along the minus strand of NZ_BCVS01000068.1, from coordinate 5,635 downwards.
GGCCTTTGCCAAGAAGTTTGACCTACCAATTATGCCCGTAATTGAGGGCGGCGATGTTGACAAAGCTGCCTACACCAAGGATGGCGCGCACATTAACAGTGGTTTCCTGGACGGCATGAATAAGGCTGACGCCATTGACGCCATGGTCGACTGGTTGACCGAACACCAGGTGGGGGCCAAGAAGGTTAACTACAAGCTGCGCGACTGGGTGTTCTCCCGTCAGCGTTACTGGGGTGAGCCGATTCCCGTTATCCACTGGGAGGACGGGGAGACAACTTTGGTACCCGAAGACCAGCTGCCGCTCATGCTGCCAGAGGACGCTAACATTGAACCAACCGGCTCGACTGATGGCCCACTGGCCAACCTAGAAGACTGGGTTAACGTGGTTGATGAAAATGGTCGTAAAGGTAAGCGGGAAACCAACACCATGCCGCAGTGGGCAGGGTCGTCATGGTACTTCCTCCGTTACATTGATCCGCGCAACGGCCGGATGCTGGCCGATCCCGACAAGATGAAGTACTGGATGAACGTTGACCTGTACATCGGTGGGGCGGAACACGCGGTTCTGCACCTGTTGTACGCGCGGTTCTGGAACCAGTTCCTGTACGACATTGGCGTGGTGCCAACGAAGGAACCATTCCAAAAGTTGTTCAACCAGGGGATGATTTTGGGTGACAACCACGAAAAGATGAGTAAGTCCAAGGGCAACGTGGTTAATCCGGACGACGTGGTGAGCGAGTACGGGGCTGACACTTTGCGTCTGTACGAAATGTTCATGGGACCGCTGGATGCCGGGATTGCTTGGAGTACTGAGGGCCTTGCCGGTTCCCACAAGTTCCTGGAACGCGTTTACCGTACCTTTGTTGACGAAAACGGTAAGATGCGCGACCACATTACGACGATTAATGACGGTAGTTTGACTAAGGTGTACAACCAGACCGTGAAAAAGGTCACCGAGGACTTTGCCGACCTGAAGTTTAACACCGCGATTGCGCAGATGATGGTCTTCATTAACGACGCGAACAAAGTGGACGACCTGCCGTACGAGTATGTTGAGGGCTTCGTGAAGATGTTGGCGCCGGTTGCACCACACCTGATGGAAGAAATTTGGCGGATTCTGGGCCACGATGACACGATTACGTACGCTGCATGGCCAACGTATGATGAGAGTGCTCTGGTTGCGGACACGGTGACCGTTGCCGTTCAGGTGAACGGCAAGTTACGTGGGCAGCTGGAAGCGGTCAAAGATGCCGACCAGGATCAATTACAGCAGGATGCACTAGTAATTGAGAATGTGCAGAAGTTCATTGCTGATAAGACGGTGCGCAAAGTGATTGTGGTACCAAATAAGATTGTCAATATTGTTGTCGGCTAGTTAGACGATGCCGGTATAGGGGTTCCCGCTATCATGGTGGGAACCCTTTTTGGTGTCTCGCCGTTCGATAAAGCAACACAATAAAACTGACAATCTGCTTAAAGATGCGGTCGTCAATTGCAGTCGTGGTGCGATTCAATTAGAATTACTATGTTAACTACGAAAAAGAGGAATTTTAATGAACGCAAAGGAAACGCAGACAACTGCGTCTAGCCAATCAAAGATGTTGCGGGGCTCCGCGTGGATGACCGCCGGCAGCATCTTTTCCCGGGTTCTGGGGGCAATCTACATAATTCCGTGGTGGGCGTGGCTCGGTTCAGCAGCCCTAGCGGCGAACGGGCTGTTTACCAAGGGGTATCAGATCTACGGCGTGTTTATCATTATCTCGACCGCAGGGATTCCTAGCGCCGTGGCCAAACAGATTGCGCACTATAACGCCATGAACGAGTACGCGACCTCCATCCGGTTGTGGTGGCACGGGATGATTGCCACGTCGATTCTGGGCGTGATTTCGGCCGCCATCCTGTGGTTTGCCGCCCCGCTCCTGGCGGCGGGGGATAGCCGTATGATTCCCGTGTTTCATTCATTGGCCTGGGCGATATTGGTCATACCAATGCTCAGTATCATGCGGGGCTACTTCCAAGGGGTCAGCGACATGGCTCCCAGCGCGATATCGCAGTTGGTGGAACAGTTTGTCCGCGTCATCTACATGTTGGCGTCCGTGTACTTCATCATGAAGATGGGAAACGGGGATTACATCCTGGCGGTGACCCACTCCACCTTTGCGGCCTTCATTGGGGCGCTCGCTGGTATCCTCATGCTGGTCGCAATCTTCATCCGCCGGTGGCCACGTATTCGCGCGCAGATGGCGCATTCGGCCAATCAAATCGATGTGTCCGTCAACCAACTGTTGATGGACATTGCCCGCCAAGCGATTCCGTTTATCATCATGGATTCGGCCATTAACTGGTACTACATTATCGACCAGTACACGTACAAACCCATGTGGGGTCACCTGTTTAACTGGTCCGTTAACCACATGAACGATTTGTACGCGTTGTATGCGGGGAACGCCAACAAGCTCATCATGATTGTGGTCTCCCTGGCGTCCGCAATGGGTATTACCGTCATTCCGCTCCTGTCGGCGGCGGTGACGCGGCACGAGATGCATGACGTGAGCCGCCAGATGACCAACGCCATTCAACTATTTAGCATCGTGATGATTCCGGCGTCATTGGGGATGATGGCCATCGCCCAGCCGCTGTACGTGGTGTTCTACGGTTACGATGGTACCGGTATCCGGATGCTGGAGGTGTCCTGTATCCTAGCGGTGGCACTCGGCCTGTACACCGTTTTGGCCGCCTTGCTCCAGGGGGTGTTCCGCAACCGTCTGGCCATCATGTTAATGTTGGTGGGGATTGTGGTCAAAGTGGTTCTGCAATACCCGCTGTCGGCTTTGTTCGGGGCGTATGGGCCCATGCTGGCGTCGCTAGCGGGGTTGGGTGTTAACTCGATTTTGATGCTCCGCAAGTTGTGGCAGTATTACCACTTCAAAGTGTTTCAGACGTCGCGGCGCGTGGCGGGGATGCTCTTCTTCGGGTCCCTCATGTTTGCGGTCGTGCGCATCGCTATGTGGCTGATGAATTACTTTATTCCGGCTGTCAGCAAGCCCGGTGCCGTCGCTGAACTCATCGTTGCCCTCATACTGGGCGGTGGCGTGTACGGCTACTTGGTGCTGAAGACACATCTGGCGGACATGATTTTAGGCGGGCGTGTTGCCGGCATTCGTCGTATCTTGCGTATGCAATGATAATTATCAGCGCAACAAAATAACCGTCCTGACGGGTCCCACTGTTACTTGGTGTGGGACCCGCCAGGACGGTTTTTCGCGTTCGCGGTTATTGATTCTCCTCTTGGGCGCTTGGGTCGGCGTGTACACGCTTGAGGCGGGCAGCTCGAACTTTGCCCAGAATGAGTGGGACGTGCTCTTCAACCACGTCGGCGTATTCCAGACCAAACCAACGGGCAGGACTGACCGTAATCCGCTGGAGCAGTAGGCGCGATTGGATAATGATTTTGGCAAAGCTGTTGATGCGGGTCTCAGACGAAAGTTCCTCGCGGACGAGAACGAACGACCAGTCACCCACCTCGCGGCCCGGCATGGTGGTGTACTTTTGCGGCTGGCGGTCGATTTCGCCGGTCGCCATCAGGTCCTGGACGACCTGACGTAAGAATACGTTGACGGTTTGCTGCATGCGGAAACCGAGAAACAGTTGGACGTTGACCATGTAGTTAGTGCCGTAAGTGTCGGCATTGTATTCCGCGGTGTAGGGTTCATCCGTCACGTTGACCGTGACGAACCAGTAAACGTCGGCACGCTTTGGGCGCTTGTCGACAATCGAGTAGATGAGGTTCTTCTTGACGAACCGCCCGTCATGAATTTTGGTTAGGTAAACCAAGTTATCTGCGTACCGTTCGTAATTGGGGTCAGTGTGGAGCGAGTTCAGCATTTTTTTGTAGGCTAACAGCGATACTCGTTGGTTCGTGAAGGAATTACGATCACGTAGGATGCCACCATACAGCCAAATGAACATGACAATTAGGATGACCATTGCAATCAGCACCGTCACGTAACCACCGTGCATGAATTTCGCGGCACTAGCAATGAAGAAGACGGTTTCGATGCTAGCAAAGAATAGGAAGATTACCCAGGCCCACAAGCGTGGCGTCTGCCGTAACCGGAGGAACTGGTACAGCAGGATGGTGGTCATCAGCATGGTGACGGTGATGGCCAAACCGTACGCAGCCTCCATGTGGGCGCTAGTACGGAAGTACAGGACGATGGCGATACAGGTAATCCACATCAGCATGTTAACGCTGGGGATGTATAGCTGGCCCTTGAACTTGCTGGGGTACACGATTCGAAGGCGGGGAAGGAACCGCAGGCGAATGGCCTCGGCCACCAACGTGTAGGAACCACTAATGAGCGCTTGGCTGGCGATGATGGCCGCCAGCGTGGCGAGGATGATGCCCACAAGGTGAATGCTAGCGGGCATCATGTCAAAGAAGGGGTTGAGGTCGCTGGCGTGTTGCCACGCTGCGTTGGTGCGGTTCTGGTCGATCCAGACGGCCTGCCCCAAGTAGTTAAGCACCAAGCAAACGTTGACGAATGGCCAGCTACCGTAAATGTTCGGCCGACCCACGTGCCCCATGTCCGAGTACAGGGCCTCTGCCCCCGTTGTGGCTAGGAAGATGGAGCCCAAAATGAGGATACCGACTTTGTTCGCCGGACTAAACAGCAGTTTAACTGCATAGTAGGGGTTGATGGCCGCGAGCATGGACCAGTCCTGGGTAAGGCTCATGAAGCCCAAGACGCCCAGAAACAGGAACCATAGCGTCATGATGGGGCCAAAGAGGCGACCAATCGACTGGGTACCAAACCGCTGGATAAAGAAAAGGATGGAAATAATAATCACGGTTGTGATGATGACCTGGTCTTGCTGGGTAATAAAGACGTGGTTATTAATCGCCGTATTTTTTAACCCCTCGATGGCTGTGGTGACCGTCACTGCTGGGGTCAGCATGCCATCAGCGAGTAAGGCGGCCCCACCAATCACGGCGGGGACCAGTAACCACTTTGCCCGTTGCCGGACTAAGGTGAACAGTGCGAAAATCCCCCCCTCGCCCTTATTATCGGCGTGGAGGGCAATAATTACGTACTTTAAGGTGGTGACGATTGCGAGGGTCCAGAATACTAGGGACACTGAACCAACCAAAAAATCGTGGGTCATGGTGCTCATGCCACCGTTCTCGGCCACCAACGATTTCATTACGTACAGTGGGCTGGTCCCGATATCGCCATAAACGACCCCTAAGGTAATGAGGAGTCCGGCCGCAGTCAGACGGTGGTGCAGGTCGTGGTGCTCCGCATTTTTTAACTGTGTCATTGTATCAGTAATCCCCCTTGCGGATTTGTGCTAACAGACAGTGTAGGTCATCAAAGCGGGTCTGTAAATATCATAATTATACCGGCTTGGGGAGTACAAAGAAACGTGCTGGCGAAACTTAATTTACAGGCCATACTATTGCCCTGGTGGACAAGCCACGTTTGAAGTGTGACGTTATTTGTTTGTTGTTACCAGCGTCAATTGGTGCGGGTAATCAGGGCGGTACCATTCAGTTTGGGGGCAGACCAGAAAAATTATCCGTCATTTAACCGCAAAGGGGTTGGTAAAGCCCACTGAGGTTGGTATATTTATA
>NZ_BCVS01000067.1:0-12790 GCF_001591865.1 Lacticaseibacillus pantheris DSM 15945 = JCM 12539 = NBRC 106106 | reverse complement strand
CCATACGCACGAGTAACGCGGGAGCGCTGTAGCACTTACCACTCTGAGTAGCGATAAAACCCGATTGCCGTAGCAAGTTGCCCTAAAGTTTCCGCAAGGCCACACCCCGCCCGCCGCCACAACACACCAATACCCAATAGCGTGGGAGGTACACATAATGTTGTCAGTCTACTTAAGGGGGATGCTCATCAGCATCGCACTCGTTAGTTCTATCGGTATGCAAAACTTATTCGTGTTCAATAGCGCCATGAGCAACCGCCTCCCTCGGGCGCTGCTCATTGCAGTCTTTGTGTGGATTGCCGACACTACTTTGACCGTGGTGGCCTTCCTGGGGATGGGCGCCATCATTACCCACTACCAGTGGCTGAAACTGGTCATTCTGCTGGTGGGTGGCTTAGTGGTGGTATGGATGGGCTGGGGGATTTTACGCAGCGCAAATGCCACCACCATTGGTAATGATGACGCGGTGATGCCACTCAAAGAGGCGTTCACGGGTGCGTGGGTCGTCGCCTTTGCCAACCCGCAGGCGATTATCGACACCAGCGTTTCCTTTGGCGCGATGCGGAGTACGCTCACCAATAGCGAGGTGTTGCCGTTCTTGCTGGGCATTCTTTCCAGCACGGTTTTGTGGTTCTTCGGCATTACGTTAGTGATTGGCACACTAAAAAACCGCCTACCACGGCGGTTTCTACTTTGGGTCAACATCATTTCCGGCGCCATCGTCATGATTTATGGTGCGACGCTGGTGGGCAAAGCGGTCATGATGATTATTTAGGTAACCCTAGTGACGTTCCGCTACCAGATGTTACTTTGTTTCTGCCTGCCTCAATTTGTGCATTAGAACCCACTCCAGGAATTAGGCGTGTCAACGTACTTGAGCAAGTCCAATAGTTCGGCGGGCACTTTATTATGGTGTTCCAACGCGTAAAGTGACACTGTCGGTTGGAATTTGCGCCGGTCATCGTAAAATTTCTGGTTGTCAGCGGCCGCGGCGTCCACTTTGCGTAACAAGGCGACCAGGTGTTGGTCGGCCGCAATGTCGGGGTCGTTCAACGCCGTCGACACCAGCTGACTAATGTGTTGATAGTAATCTGTGTCTTTGGGCATGGCTGTGCCTTCCTTCTATGGGGTCTAGTAACCCCAGTGGATTTGACTCAGTTGACCCAGTTCGTCGACTAGTGCGTTGGCAGTGTCCGATAGTGTCACACTATTATCCTGGATGGACTTGCCGACGTCTACGTTCATGCGGCTGAGGATAAACGGTACGGACTGTTTTTGTTGGGTGAGCTCTTCGCGGTACCCATCCAGTTTCGATAATAGCGCGTCGGACTGGTTCACTTCCGGGCAATCAATCAACTTATTAATGATTTCAATGGCCTGCTGACGGCGGTCGTTGCCACCGCTAAACCATTTTACTTTGGACGATGTGTTTTTAACTGACTTCATAATATGTACCTCCCAGTTTGATTGCAGGACTAATTGATTGAGCCTCAGTGGTAAACAGCTAATATTTGGCACCATCCGGTAGCAGGTGTTGCGTTACAGGTTGGGGATGCCGGACATGAACTTGTTGGCAATATCTTCGGCTAGCCCCTCCATGTCAAAGAGGGTAGTCCGTTGCTCTAGCGTCAGTTGGTAGTTGTCCGCACTCATTTTAGTCCTGATGATGTGACTAATTGGTTTTACTTGTGGTGCAACATTGGCGCCCTGAATTTTCTTGTCGGCGGTACGAGCTACGGTCTGTTTGATGGTGGCCACGATTTGTTTGGAGTCGGAGTCATTTTGTTGTTCAAATAGGTGTTGCAGTTCCAACATTTTCGCAATGAGTTTTTGTTTTGCTTCCATTTCTATGCCTTCTTTGTGGGTTAAGGAACAAAGTTTCTAAAACTGACTTTTATCGCCGTACGCCGTTTTGTAGGAACCGTTCAGGCCGGCGCTTTGGCCTAACTGGCTCAGTTGAGAAATTACCTCATCCTGGGCTTGTGTATAGGCAATTTTTTCGGTATAGCCGGTAAAGCGGAGATAGTTAGCCAGATGGTTAGCCGTCACTTCCGGACTCTTGCGGTCTAGGTGCCGGTAAGCCTTAAGCAACGATTCGCGAATTTCGATAGTTTTGCTGTCACCGTCCGTTGCCAGTTGGTTGTATAAATCATCAATCAGATGCGCGACTTTTTCACGCTGTACGTTCTTTTGATCCATGAAATTAACCTCCATGATGCAGTGTTAGATGGAACTTTAATTATGAATATTATATTGATGATGTTTACAAGGACAGTATACATCTAGTGCGAGATTGTCTGCGACAAATTAACGCCATGATTTAGGCATATTGGTGTAATTGATGTACGGTTAATTGAATGTGAAATTTAAGCGTAATTGACGTCACTTTACCTATGTGGTAAAGTGGAAGCGTGAGGTAGAGAGCATGGAATACTTTGGCGAAACGGTTAAGCTAACTAAAGTTTTAAATGATGCTAGATTGCGAGTTAAAAAATTTGGCAGCGATCACTCTAAACGAATTGGTCAGCGACTTTCCGAGTTTGAAAGTGCGAGTACCCTTGACGATATTTCCAGATTACCACCGGCCCGCCTGCATCCACTACATGGAAATTATGATAATCATTTTGCGGTCGACGTTGGACCCAATTGGAGAATGATTATTGAGGGTTATGATCGCTTTGATGAACTGACAACGAAGCCGGCTGACGCGGTAACTATAGTCATCGTTAAAATTGAAGATTATCACTAAGGAGGGGTATTTATTATGCTAAATCGAAACAACAAAATTTCCCCGACAGATATTGGCGATTTTTCCGCAGCCGACACCATTGAGGAAACGCTCGCCTTCCAGAACATTGAGCATGCGGACTTTGCAAAACGAATCGGCGTTTCGGAGAAACATCTTTCGCAAGTCCTACACCGAAAAGCGTTTATTTCTCCAACCGTAGCGTTATCCATTGAGAAGGTTACGGGTATTCCGGCGCGTATGTTGTTAACGTTGGACGTTCAGTACCGTCTAGCGCATACTGACAAACCGACTCGGAGCAGTAAGCCAGATGATCAGAAATATTTGAAGCAGTACGATTGGGCCACCGCGTAGCGCCGATATTGATAGGATGGCTACGTAACGCAAAAATAATGCAAAAGGGGCGTGTACGTCCGGGATACTTTCCCGGGTGTACACGCCCTTTCAATGTACCAATTAAGAACAGCGTAAGCTCAATATCTATATTCAGCCTTCAATCATTCCAACTCGTCAATCGCCACGCGAATCGTCGCGATATCGGTCGGGGACGTCCGGCAACAGCCGCCAATGATTGCGGCCCCGGCGGTCACCCATTCAGGGACGAGGTCGGTGAAACTTGCCGCGTGCGGGTTCGTTACCCAGGTTTTGGAGCTGGGATTGTACGTATCACCGTTATTCGGGTACACGATCAGCGGCTTTTCGGTGGCCCGCCGCAGGACGCGGAGAGCGGGGGCAATCATGGTCATATCGGTGCAGTTAACCCCCACAGCCTCAATTTGTGGATTGTCGTTCAGTGCTGCCGCCGCCCGCGCCAGTGGTGTGCCATCGGCGAGGTGGTGAGCGTCGCTGATACTAAATGATACCCAAGCGGTGAGGTCAGGAAATTCCTGCCCCAGCAGTTCCACGAGGGCAGTCACCTCATCGTTGTTAGGCTGGGTTTCAAAGGCAAAGAGGTCCACGCCAGCGGCCGCCAATGCCCGCATCCGCATCAGGTGAAAGTCGTGGTACTGGACGGGACTTAACTGGTACTTACCTGTGTACTCACTGCCATCAGCGAGAAACGCACCGTACGGGCCCACGCTTCCCGCTACGAGGCGCTCCTGACTACGGGTGGCGGAATCGCGGGCTACCTGGGCGAGTGCCACGGCTTCCGTGATGATTTTGCTGCTAACTTGATGGTCGATGCCCTGCTGCGCAAAGCCTTGCGGGGTCGCCTGGTACGTGTTGGTGGTCGCAATGTCGGCCCCCGCCGCGAAGTAATCAGCGTGGACGGCCTGCACGGCGTCGGGGTCGGAGGTCAAAGCGAGTGCGGACCAGAGACTGTTGTTGGTGTCCACACCGCGACGGTCAAGTTCCGTACCCATGGCGCCATCATTGACCAGGTAGTGGCGTTGGTTAAGTAGATTAGTTAATGGATTCTGCATAGATGCCTGCCTTATTTGAGCGCTGTTCATAATTGAGTTCCGCCATGCAGAAGGTGCCGTGTAAGCAATCCAAAGTATCAGGCAAAACCCGCCTGCCACTCTGTATCACTTACACTCTACCTTCTAACCGCATGGCTCCGCTCTGTTTTTTATTCGAGCTCCTCAAACCTGAAAGCTATACGTAACTCAGTTTGTCCCAAAGACCAAGTGCGGGTCTTTCGGCCAAACTAAGTTCCGCTCCGCTTTCAACCCGGTTTGTTCCGCTCTGTTTTTACTTGCCCCTCCCACCCCCAAAGTGAGATAGTGATTCACAAGCGTATTAATGATATTGTAGCACGCCGACGGACACCTGAAAATTTTATCCGGGGCAATAGCACCGCTTCCGGACGTCCTGGGGCGATTTGGCGTGTTGAACATAACTATGGGGGTATTACTTTGGCAGCACAACGCGAAACTTTACAACGCAAAATGGAATCGCGCCACCTATTGATGATTTCACTGGGCGGGGTGATTGGTACGGGGCTATTCCTCAGCTCCGGCTACACCATCCACCAGGCCGGGCCGATTGGGACCATCCTGGCATACGGCATTGGCGCGGTAGTGGTCTACCTGGTCATGCTGTGCCTCGGCGAGCTGGCCGTGGCTATGCCTGAGACTGGCTCATTCCACGTGTACGCCGACCGGTTTATCGGGCCGGGTACGGGGTTCACGGTCGCCATCCTCTACTGGTTGACGTGGACCGTCGCGCTAGGATCGGAGTTCACCGCAGCCGGGTTGATGATGCAAAAGTGGTTCCCGGGGTCGCCCACGTGGGTCTGGAGCTTGCTGTTTATGGTGGTAATCGTCGTTTCCAACGCGCTGTCCGTCCGCTTCTTTGCCGAAACTGAATTCTGGTTCTCCAGTATCAAAGTGGTGGCGATTGTTGTGTTTATCCTGCTCGGCGCACTGGCAATCGTGGGTGTCATCCATCTGGACGGTTACCAACACGCCCCGTTATTACACAACCTCACTAAGGATGGCTGGTTTCCTACCGGATTCAAAGGCGTATTCACGACGATGTTAACCGTCAACTTTGCCTTCTCTGGCACCGAACTCATCGGGGTGACTGCCGGTGAGACCAAGGATCCGGCGCACAACATTCCGCAAGCTATTCGCACCACGCTCATGCGGCTGGTGATTTTCTTTATTGGCAGTATTTTTGTGATGGCGGCCCTGATTCCGTGGCAGGACGCGGGGGTCAACCAAAGTCCGTTCGTCCTGGTCTTCAACCGCATGGGTTTACCGTTTGCCGGCGACCTGATGAACTTCGTGGTGCTGACTGCCATCCTGTCCGCCGCTAACTCGGGACTCTACGCCTCAACGCGGATGCTGTGGTCGTTGGCCCATGAGGGGACGATTAGCCGCCGCTTTGCCCAGACCAGCCGCCGTGGCGTACCGCTGCTTGCTCTAGCCGTCAGCATGGTGGGCGGCATCCTCGCGCTAGCGTCCAGCGTGGTGGCGGCCGGCACCGTTTACCTCGTGTTGGTTTCCATTTCCGGGCTGGCCGTCGTGATTGTGTGGATGGCGATTGCGTTGTCAGAAATTAACTTCCGGCGGCAATGGTTGGCGCAAGGGCACACGGATAGCGAACTCAAATTCCGCACGCCAGGTTTCCCGGTGGTGCCATGGGCTGCACTGATTATGAGCCTGCTGTCGTGCGTCCTGATTGTCTTTGACCCCAACCAACGGAGTAGCCTGCTGTACATGTTGCCGTTTATCGCGCTGTGTTACGGCTTTTACTACGGCCGGGCAGCGTGGCGGCGACGTCGCGAAAGCGTTTCTAAGCCTTAAATTAAAAAAAGATTGTAAAATGTGTTGACAAAGCTGTCGCTCACTAATAAACTAGCCGTATTGAATTAGCAAAGCAAAGGAGAACATTGCCATGATTATTAAAAACACTACAGCATCCATGACTTCGTCTTCTTTTGCGTTGCTAGCCTTGTTGTTGAAGTAAGGACCCGGTTGCGATTTCTAATCGCTAATTGAGTCCTTGTTCACTTTGGCAATGGGGCTCATCCGGTAAGTTAACGGCGGACCCTGTTGCAGCAGTTGCTGCAAGCGGGGCCCGCCGTTTTTGGTTGGGTGGGCACATAAGTACCAGGTAGTCAGGCACCACACATAATTTGGGGAACCACATAGGTTAAAGGAGACCGGGAAAATGAAGAAGACTTTCAAACGTATCGCAATGGGCTTTGCCGCCGCAGCTATGGTGGCCGTGATGGCAGGGTGTTCCAGTTCAGCTAAGGCAAAGGGTAACAACGCCAGTGGCAACACCATCAAAATCGGGGTTAACATGGAGCTCTCTGGTTCCGTTGCGGGCTATGGTGAGCAACAGAAGAAGGGGATTGAGCTCGCCGTTGATAAGATCAACAAGGCCGGCGGTATCAAAGTTGACGGTAAGAAGATGAAGGTGAAGGCCGTCTATCGCGACAACAAGTCGTCTACGACCGGGTCCGCTTCCGTAGCCGCCCAGCTGGTCAACAACGATAAGGTAGTCGCAGTCGTTGGGCCCGCAACCACGAACGACTCAACAGCAGCTATCCCCAACGTCACCAAGGCTTCCGTAGCGATGGTTACACCATCAGCTACTGACGCGGGCTACACGATGCAAAAGAGCGGCAAGGTTCAGCCGTACGCATTCCGGGCATGTTTCACTAACGACTACCAGGCTGGTGCCGCTGCCCGCTTTGCCTACACAACCCTCAAATCACGCCGAGTAGCTATCCTGGCTGATAACTCGAGTGACTATGGTACCGGGCTGGCCAAGGCATTCAAGTCCAACTTTAAGGGCAACATTGTTTCCACCCAGTACTTCCAGGAAGGCGACAAGGACTTTAACGCCACGCTGACCAGCCTGAAGGGCAAGAAGTTTGACGCTATCTACGCACCTGGCTACTACTCTGAAATTGGTCTGATCGTTAAGCAGGCGCGTCAGATGGGTATCACGGCACCAATCATCGGTTCCGATGGTATGGGTGACCCAGCCCTGGCAAAGATTGCTGGTAGCAGCAACGCCACTAACGTATACTACAGCACGCCATTCTCCACGAAGTCCGCGGACACGAACAGCACGGTTAAGACGTTCATGTCCGACTACCAGAAGAAGTTTAACGCTGAAGCACCAACGTTCTCCGCGCTGTCTTACGACTCCGTATACATGGTCAAGGCCGCAATCGAAAAGGCCAACTCCACGAACTCGGCTGACATTGCCAAGGCGATGGGTAAGATCAAGAACATGAACGGTGTTACCGGGAAGATGAGTGTTGATAGCAAGCACAACCCAGAAAAGACCGTTTCAATTGAACAAATGACTGACGGCAAGATTGTGAAGGCCTACTCAGTTAAGTAACATGGGCCGCTAATGACCCAGCGCATTAACAGTCCAGGGCGGGCGCTTCCTAGTGAAGTGACGGCCCGGGACTGTTTGTGCGTCGCAGGGTGTGACCACCCGCAACGTGCGTAACGGTAGGTTGCGGGGCCACCCGTTGTCAATTTACAGGAGGTCGGCTTGTGCATACAATCATGCAACAACTAATCAACGGCATCTCGCTTGGCAGTATTTACGCACTGCTGGCGTTAGGCTACACGATGGTCTATGGGATCATCAAGCTTCTGAACTTTGCGCATGGTGATGTGTACATGCTCGGGGCATTTTGGGGCTACTTTGTCATTAATTACTGGCACTTCAACTTTATCTTTGCGCTCATCTCGACCATGGCGATTACCGCGCTGGTGGGCGTCATCATCGAGTTTCTGGCCTACCGCCCACTTCGCCACGCACCACGAGTGGCCGCGCTCATCACGGCAATTGGGGTGTCCTACTTTCTGGAAAACGGGATGTCGTACCTCTACGGTGCGAGTGCCCGCAGTTTTCCGCAGGTCATCAAGCAACATAATTACCACGTGGCCGGCATCAGCATTTCTAACATCCAGATCATCATTCTGGGTACGGCCATTTTCCTGATGGTGGCCCTGCAGTTTGTCATTAAGCAGACCAAGATGGGCAAAGCCATGCGGGCAGTGGCCAACGACCCGGATGCTGCCCAGCTGGTGGGGATTAACCCCAACCACGTGATCTCCTTCACCTTTGCCATCGGCTCCGCGCTCGCGGGTGCTGGTGGGGTGCTCATCGGGCTGTATTACAACTCTATCGACCCGCTGATGGGGATGACGCCCGGCATTAAGGCGTTCGTTGCGGCCGTTGTCGGTGGCATTGGTTCCATTCCGGGCGCGTCAATCGGGGGCTTCCTGATTGGTATCCTCGAGACGGCGACGCAGGCTGTGGGGCTCTCCGCGTACAAAGACGCGGCGGTGTACGTGGTCCTGATCATCATCCTGCTGGTACTGCCATCCGGGATTTTCGGCAAGAACAAGAAGGAAAAGGTCTAGGTGAACGCTATGCAAAGAAATATCAAGGCAAATGCAATTTGGTTATTAATCATGATCGCCGGCTTTGCAATCATCGATGCGTGTGAGTTCGCCGGCCTGATCAACACCTTCATCGAAAACGCGTTGGTGACCATCGGTATTAACGTGATTCTTGCAAGTGGCCTCAACCTCATCATTGGGTTTACCGGCCAGTTTAGCTTGGGTCACGCCGGGTTCATGGCCATTGGCGCGTACGCTACGGGGATTTTGACCGAGTACGCGACGACCGCCGTGGGCTTCTGGTTGTCTGTAGTTCTCGGTATCGTGATTGCGGTGATTGCCGCTATCATCATCGGGGTACCGACGCTGCGTCTGCGTGGTGACTACCTGGCAATTGCGACCATGGGTGCATCGGAAATCATCCGCGTGGTGATTAATAACCTCAAAATCACGAATGGTCCGTCCGGGATTTTCAACATTCCGATGTACGCTACCTGGCCGGTTGTGTATGTCGTCATGTGTATCGTCCTCATTATGACCGTCAACTTCATTCACGCTCGTTCCGGTCGCGCCGTCATTTCGGTGCGGGAGGACGAAATTGCGTCGGAGGCGGTGGGCCTGAACACGACAAAGTGGAAGCTGTCCACCTTCGTCTTTGGTGCCGCAACCGCCGCAGTAGCCGGCTCGCTCCACGCCAGCTACATTCAGACGATTGCCCCCAGCGACTTTGGTATCATGAACACCATTGCCATCCTGATTATTGTGGTGTTAGGTGGAATTGGTAGTATGACCGGGACCGTCGTGGCCGCCGTGGTGCTCGGCGTGATTGACACCGTGCTCCAGAACTTCGGGACCCTGCGGATGGTCATTTACGCACTAGCGCTGATCCTGCTGATGGTCTTCAAGCCGTCCGGTCTGTTGGGCCGGCACGAGCTGTCGTTCCGGTGGGTCGGTAAAAAACGTAAGGTGGGGGGAACAGAATGAGTACAATTCTAGAGTTACAACACGTCAGCGAAGTCTTTGGCGGCCTCACCGCCGTGGACGACGTCTCGTTCGAAGTTGAACGGGGCTCGCTGGTTGCCCTCATCGGCCCGAACGGTGCGGGTAAGACCACGCTGTTCAACGCGATTACCAGCGTGGTCCCGCCCACCAGCGGTCGCGTACTCCTGCACACGGAGCAGGGAACGGTTGAGCTGAACAAAAAGGCGGCGTACCAGGTCGCCAAGTTGGGGTTGTCACGCACCTTCCAAAACATTCGCCTGTTTGCGGATATGAGCGTGCGTGATAACGTGGCGGTGGCCATGACCAGTAGCTACCGTGAAAGTTTCGTGGCGACGATGTTACGCCTGCCGTCCTTTTATAAGAAGGAAGCCGCCGTACGCGAACGGGCCGACCAGTTGCTGGCCGACTTTGACCTCACACCGTACGCGGACACGGAGGCGGGCAACTTGCCGTATGGTGAGCAAAGGCGCGTGGAAATTGTGCGCGCGCTGGCGACGTCGCCGCAAGTGATTTTCCTGGATGAACCCGCTGCGGGGATGAACCCTGAAGAAACCGCGGACCTGATGCGTTTGATTCGCAAACTCCAGTCGGACTACCACGTGACGGTGGTGCTAATTGAGCACGATATGTCGCTGGTAATGAATCTGGCCCAGCGCATCTTCGTGCTGGATCACGGCAAGCTAATTGCGGACGGAACGCCGGACGAAATTAAGGCCAATGAGGAAGTGGTTAGTGCGTACCTAGGGGGTGGCGTTCATGCTTAAAGTCGAGCACTTGGTCGTTAACTATGGTGCCATCAAGGCGGTCAAGGACGTCAGCTTCGAGGTGCACACGGGCGAAATTGTGACGCTCATCGGGGCAAACGGTGCGGGTAAAAGCACCATCCTGAAAACTATCTCGGGTATTATGCGCGCCAAAGCCGGAACGGTAACCTACGAGGACAAGGTGATCAACCTATCGAGCGCGTCACGAATCGTCCAGTTGGGTATTTCACAGGTGCCGGAAGGCCGGCACGTCTTTGAGGGCCTCAGCGTCCTGGAAAACCTGCAACTGGGTGCGTTTACCCAGCCACGCGGGGCGGATATCTCCGCGTCTTTGGAAGAAGTCTTCACGCGCTTCCCGGTGCTGGCGGAACGGCGTAAGCAGGATGCGGCGACGCTATCCGGTGGTGAACAACAAATGTTGGCCATGGGTCGCGCGCTGATGGCGAAGCCCAAGCTGTTGTTGTTGGACGAACCGTCGATGGGGCTATCGCCCATCTACATTCAGAAGGTGTTCGACATCATCAAGACCATCCACGAGCAGGGGACGACCGTGTTGCTGATCGAACAGAACGCGACGCAGGCGTTGAGCATTGCCGACCGAGCGTACGTCTTGGCGAGCGGCGAAGTCAAAATGACTGGCACCGGCGCCGAACTCCTCGCCGACGCTCAGGTCCAGGCCGCGTACCTGGGTGGGTGAGGGGCCAATGTAGTGGTTGCCGGCAGCGTTGGTCGGGCTGGCGAGCTGCGGCTTACGTGGGGCGAACTCGCGGGCGGACTTGGGGACTGCGGCTTACGTACCCTCCGCCGTAGGTTGCTACACCCGCACGCTCCGGACGTTCCGTCCTCCCGCGAATTCTGGAGACAAAGGAAACCACTTTGTCTCCAGAATTTGCCGCTGTAACTCGCTTTGCTCGAACAGCGCTCTGGGGTCGTAGCAACTACGTCTCCGGGTACGACGCCTCCGTCCCCAAGCCCGCCCGCGGGTTCCCGTCATATCGATGGGTTCAATACCATTATGGTTGCACCTCGGTCTGTCAGCCTGATTATTGCGGGCGTGCTGTCTATATATGTAAGATCAACAAACCCGTCCGGGTAATCCTGGACGGGTTTGTTTATTCTAATGTGGTCCATATACCCGCGGTCGGTAGAGCGGGCATCATCACAATATTGTACTAACTCTGTTTGCCATCGCGGTACAGGTTGGGGAGGTCGGCCAAAAATTGCTTGCGGACCTTGTCCGTGGTTAGATTTACTTCACCAAAATGAATCCAGTTGGTTTTGCTGGGGTCGATACCAAGATCGGCAATGGTTCGATTAATCAAATTGCCCTGGATTGGGTCGCCCGCTTGCTGCTGAAGGTAATCCTTTGGGACCGTGGAGGTAGTAATCACGGTTGCTTTGTTGATGTACGTCAACAGACCGCGCCATTCCGGTGATTCCACGTATGCGAAGCCCCTTAACATCACTTTGTCAAAGAAACCCTTGAGCTCGGCGGGGATGTTGTACCACCAAATTGGGGTGATGACAATTAGCTCGTTGGAGCGTTCAATCATCCGCTGATAATCTTTGACCAGTTGGTAAGGTGTCTCGCCGCGACTGAACAGACGCAGCTCCTCAGCGGAATAACGGGGGTCAAAGCCATCTTGATAGAGGTCGATTACTTGATAATCTTGACCCTCAGATTCAAAGTAATCGGTCAAGCGTGTCAAAATAGCATGGTTGAAACTACCAGAATACGGATGGGTATACACGATTGTTTTCATTTTGTCCGCACGTCCTTTCGTTATTGGTTTCAGCATATGTTATGCTGAACGACAGAACAAGTACGGTAATTAAGGTGCGGTACTAACCCAAAGGAGAGTGTGATGGCTGATATTGATTACATCACGGAAAACCGGTTGGAAGATACGGGCTTTGCCTATACGCTGCGACTGATTGGCGGCAAGTATAAGATGCAGTTGCTCTACGCGTTGGCGTTGAACCACGGTCCGATTCGCTACAACGCACTCAAGCGACTGCTGGCCCCAATTTCGTTTAAGACGCTCACCAACACTTTGCGAGAGCTTGAGAATGACGGTTTGGTCATACGTAAGGAATATCCGCAGGTGCCGCCAAAGGTCGAGTACTCGTTGTCAGCGCGCGGCGAGTCGCTCGTTCCGGTTATGGATGATATTTGTAGTTGGGGAGAGAGGCAGGCTGTTGTCCACAAAAAAGCAACTGTGATTGCGGGTGATTTGATGTAGCATGTGGACCTGCGAGCGGTGTCGGGGGCTCCCACCTACGTGCCTTCCGTCAGTAGAGCATAACTAGAACATTTCCAAGCAGTAAAAACATGCAGGTGTATTCGATGATTAAAAATCAGTAGAATTATCGCCAGATGAATGATTTCTACAGTAGCGTGAGACCGCGTCGGTCGGGCTGGTGAGCGTAGGCGTGTGGGGTCGGAA
>NZ_BCVS01000066.1:0-13345 GCF_001591865.1 Lacticaseibacillus pantheris DSM 15945 = JCM 12539 = NBRC 106106 | reverse complement strand
TGAAGCAACCAGCTCAGCGGCTACTACTGATTCCAGCGCCGCTAAGAGCCAGGCTTCCAGTGCTAGTTACAGCGAAGCTTCTAGCTCAACGGCTACTACTGACTCTAGTACCGCTAAGAGCCAGGCTTCCAGTGCTAGTTCCAGTGAAGCTTCTAGCTCAACGGCTACTACTGATTCCAGCGCTGCTAAGAGCCAGGCTTCTAGCGCTAGCTCCAGCGAAGCTTCTAGCTCAACGGCTACTACTGAGTCCAGTGCCGCCAAGAGCCAGGCTTCTAGTGCAGATTCAAGCAATGCGACTAGCAGCACCGTGACTACGGTCGTCACCAGCGACATTAGCGTCGTTGATGCCGCCAAGTCAGCGGCCGCTGCGACTTATGCTGCTACTGGCAAAGCACAAACGGTCGTAGCAGTTGCGGATGCTGTCACCGCAGCACAACCGACATTCAGTTCAACGGATCGGCTCCAAGACTTTATTGAGAGCGTCGAATCTGGTGCGATTGCAGGTTGGCAAAAGTACGGGGTACTACCGTCCGTTACGGTAGCCCAGGCCATCTTGGAAAGTGGTTGGGGTTCCTCCTCCCTTTCCACACAGGCACACAACCTCTTTGGTATTAAGGCTGACCCTAGCTGGACTGGTGCCAAAGTTAACTACCCTACTCAGGAATACGTTAACGGCCAGTACGTGACAATCAACGACTACTTCCGGGCCTACGCCAACAACTCTGATAGTGTTGAAGATCACGGTGCCTTCCTTAAGGACAACTCACGGTACAACAACCTGATTGGTAACACTGACTACCGATCAGTGGCCAAAGATTTGCAGGCCGACGGGTACGCAACCGCCCCAACATACGCCCAGTCACTGATTGGACTAATTGAGATGTACAACCTCACTGCTTTGGATAGCATCGCCCTGAGCGGTAACAGCGTGTCCGGCCACGCAACCAGCAGTACGAGTGCCAACACGGCGACTAACAGCGCTACTAATGGCGGTACCGGTGCAGCAGGTTCTGGTAATGGCAATGGCTCAACCAATGGTAACTATTACACGGTACAGTCCGGTGATACACTGTCAGGAATTGCGAACCAGTTTGACACGACGGTTGCCACCTTGGCCCAGTTAAACAGCATCCAAAATGTCAACCTGATTCACCCGGGCGATTCACTCTTGGTCAAGCAAGACACGAACGCCGCTACTACTGCTCCCTCTAGCGCGGCCACGACCACCAAAGCAGCGGCAACCGCACCATCTACCGCTGCTAAGACAGCGGTAGCGACTACGACCGTGGCAACGACAACGTCGACTACACCGACCGCCACAACCGCAAAGACGAGCGTGACTCCGGCTGCAGCCGTCACACCGCAAGTACGCATCTTCGTTGACGCAACTTCCACTACGTCCGACGCAGCCAAGTCTACTGATTCCGATTCAGCAGCAAGCACGACACCAACTAGTAGTGCGGCCGCATCACAGTCCAGCGAAGCACCATCGTCCGCAACAGACACTACGGATAAGACACCGGCTTCCTCTGCGGCCTCTAGTGCTGGTAGTAAAGCAACAGACAAAGCTACTGATGGTACCGGCGCTCCCGCAGTTAAGCCTCTGACGCAAAGTGGCACGCAGGGCGACACCACCTCTCAGTTGGACAACAAGAAACCTGAATCCACGGACGGACCGTCTGCTCAGGTAGTTCAGACAAGCAGTCGTTCATCCCAAGCAACTTACCCCCAGACTAACGACGATACGAATCGCGCTGCGGCCCTTTCCGGCGTTGGGGTCTTCCTCACCCTCTTCGGACTTGGTGCTATTAACAAGAAACGCCGTCAGGACGATTAATTCATTACATTAGTTTAATAATCTTGTATCATGTTTGGCCACGTCGTTGAGCGACGTGGCTTTTTTGGCCGTGCTAAAGCATTGACACCCCTGTTTCTAGGCGAAGGGCCCAGGACATGGTACATATCCCGCTCGATCTGACTACGGTGAAACCAGTAAACACTACAGTCTCTCGCACACGCTCAGCGGGTGCCCCGAGTATCAGTGAGTATCTGCTAAAGCACTAACTCTCTGCATAAAAAAAGCGCCCCGTCACCATTTAGGTGACGGGGCGCAGTCGTTAAGGATTAATCAGTGATGAAGTCTGAGACTACTTCACATTCAAGTTCTTAACGTTGTAGAAGGAATCGATCCCACGGTACTTAGCAGACTTGCCAAGCTGGTCTTCGATCCGCATCAACTGGTTGTACTTAGCGATACGGTCAGTCCGGCTCATAGAACCAGTCTTGATCTGACCCGCGTTAGTAGCAACAACCAGGTCGGCAATCGTGGAGTCTTCAGTTTCACCGGAACGGTGGGAAACAACGGCGCTGTAGCCGGCTTCCTTAGCCATTTCGATTGCTTCGAAGGTTTCAGTCAAAGTACCGATTTGGTTCAGCTTGATCAGAATGGAGTTAGCAACGCCCATGTCGATACCCTTCTTCAGGTAGTCAGTGTTCGTTACAAACAGGTCATCGCCGACCAACTGAACTTTGTCACCGAGCTTAGCGGTGATCTTCTGCCAGTCTTCCCAGTTGTTTTCATCCAATGGGTCTTCGATGGAAACGATTGGGTACTTGTCAACGAAGCTGGCGATCAAGTCGATGAATTCGTCAGTGGTGTAGTGCTTGTCTGGGTCACTCCAACGCAGAACGTAAGTGCCAGTTTCAGCATCGTACAATTCGGAGGAAGCAACGTCAAAGGCCAAGGCAACATCTTCACCAGGCTTGTAGCCGGCGTTCTTGATGGCTTCAACCAGGATTTCGAAGGCTTCTTCGTTGTCCTTCAGGTTAGGAGCAAAGCCACCTTCGTCACCGACGGAAGTGATGTCACCCTTGGACTTCAGGAGTGCCTGGAGTGCGTGGAATGTTTCGGAACCCATACGGATGGCTTCGCGAACAGTCTTGGCACCAACAGGCATGATCATGAATTCCTGGAAGTCAATCGTGTTAGTGGAGTGTGCACCACCGTTGATAACGTTCATCATTGGTGTTGGTAGCACGTAGCTGTTAGGACCGCCAAGGTATTCGTACAATGGCAGGCCCAGTTCGTCAGCAGCTGCACGAGCAGCAGCCAGGGAAACACTCAAGATAGCGTTAGCGCCCAGCTTGCCCTTGTTAGGAGTACCATCCAGGTCAATCATGGCCTGGTCGATTGCACGCTGGTCGGTAACGTCCATACCGATAACAGCCTTTGCAATCTTGTCGTTAACGTTAGCAACGGCCTTCAGTACACCCTTGCCACCGAAGCGGTCCTTGTCACCGTCACGCAGCTCAACGGCTTCGTGTTCACCAGTGGAAGCACCGGAAGGAACCATACCGCGGCCAAAGCCACCGTCTTCCGTGTACAATTCAGTTTCAACAGTTGGGTTGCCACGGGAGTCCAAGACTTCGCGAGCATAAACATCTGTAATGATAGACATGTATATTGTCTCCTTTTCTGAGTATGACTACATTTTAACTAATCGGTAACACTTAGTCGAGGCATTACCGGGTCGTAACCGAAAATTAGTCTTGGAAGTGAGCCAGGGCCAAGAAGCTTTCTGGGTCCATGGAAGCGCCACCGACCAAACCGCCGTCGATGTCTTCCTTGCTCATCAGTTCCTTAACGTTAGCAGGCTTAACGGAGCCACCATACTGAATACGAACGTTCTCAGCAGTCTGTTCGTTGTACAGGGAAGCAACCGTCTTACGGATGTGTGCACACATCTCCTGGGCCTGGTCGGCCGTAGCGGTCTTACCAGTACCAATTGCCCAGATTGGTTCGTAGGCAATTACCAGGGAGCTAACCTGTTCAGCAGACAAACCGTCAAGGGCAGCCTTGATCTGACCTGCAACCCAACTCTCTGCGTCGCCGGCTTCGCGCTGTTCCAGCGTTTCACCACAGCAGATAATTGGGAGCATGTTGTTGCGGAAGATGGCCTTAGCCTTCTTGTTGATATCCTCGTCCGTTTCCTTGAAGTACTGGCGACGTTCAGAGTGACCAATCACAACGTAATCAATGCCCATTTCGGAGAGGGCCTTAGGGCTGGTTTCACCAGTAAAGGCACCTTCATCTTCAAAGTAGCAGTTTTCAGCCGCAGTCTTGAGGGGCTCGTCCTTGGAGAACCAAGTCAAAGCGTTCAGGTCAATGGCTGGTGCAGCAATAACAGTTTCTACTTTGCTAGCATCTGGCAGCTTGCCCTTGATACCTTCAAGAAACTCCTGGGTTTCCTGAGGGTTCTTGTTCATCTTCCAGTTACCGGCAATAATTGGGGTACGCATGGATGTAAAACTTCCTTTCGCTTGAACGTGTCGCCGCCTGTGACGGCTACACTAGTCCTACTTGTTCGAAATAGCAGCGATACCTGGCAGTTCCTTACCTTCCAGGTATTCAAGGCTAGCACCACCACCAGTGGAAATGTGGGTGATCTTGTCAGCGATGCCCAATTCCTTAGCAGCGGCAGTCGAGTCACCACCACCGATGATCGTAGTTGCATCCTTCAATTCACCGAGAGCCTTACCTACTTCGTAAGTACCCTTAGCAAAGTTGCTCATTTCGAACACACCCATAGGGCCGTTCCAAACGACAGTCTTGGCACCATCAAGTGTCTTCTTGAACAGGTCAATCGACTTGGCACCAATATCAACGGCCATGTAGCCATCAGGAATGTCGCCTTCAACCGTCTGTGCTGGGGAATCGTTGTTGAATTCCTTAACGATGACGTTGTCAACAGGCAGAACCAGCTTGTCGCCGGCTTCTTCCATAATCTGCTTAGCCAGTTCAATCTTGTCCTTTTCAACCAGGGAGTTACCAATCTTCAGACCCTTAGCTGCGTAGAACGTGTAAGTCATACCACCACCAACAATAATCTTGTCAGCCTTAGGTACGAGGTTACGGATAACACCAATCTTGTCAGACACCTTGGCACCACCCAGGATGGCAACGAATGGGTGCTTAGGGTTCTGAACGGCGTCGCCCAAGAACTTGATTTCCTTTTCCATCAGGAAGCCAGCAGCCGTTTGTGGCATGTTGGACGCAATCCCCACGTTGGAGGCGTGAGAACGGTGTGCAGTACCAAAGGCGTCGTTAACGAACAGGTCGCCCAGGCTAGCCCAGTACTTGCCCAATTCAGGGTCGTTACCGGATTCCTTCTTGCCGTCCAAGTCTTCAAAACGGGTGTTTTCCATAACCAGAACGTCGCCGTCGCTCATCTTGTCGATAGCGTCTTCCAGTTCCTTACCGCGAGTAGCTGGGACAAAGGTAACGTCCTTCTTCAGCAAGTCGCCCAGGTGCTCTGCAACTGGACGCAGGCTCAACTTAGCCTTGTCGTCTTCAGTCTTAATACGGCCCAAGTGGGAAAGCAGAATAGCCTTGCCACCATGATCGATTACGTACTGAATAGTTGGCAGAGCGGCAACAACACGGTTGTCATCACCAATCTTACCGTCCTTAATCGGCACGTTAAAGTCCACGCGGATAAGAACCTTCTTGCCCTTGACATCAAGGTCAGAAACAATCAATTTTGCCACGAGATAAAGCCTCCTAAATATATTAGTTAACTATTTTAAGTACCGTCCGCAGTCGCCTACGGACGTGCATACACCACCCGTACCGAAAAAAAGAAAGCAGAGGGAGTAAACCTCCCTCCGCTCTCGGCAGTGCGGTGTTGCTTATTTATCGCAACGCGCGACTAAATTAAATTAGTCAGCCAGCTTTGCGAAGGCAAGCAGGGTACGAACCATCTGGCAAGTAAAGCCGTATTCGTTGTCGTACCAAGCAACCGTCTTAACCAACTGGTAGTCACCGGCAGTGGTAACTTCAGTCTGGGTTGGGTCGAAGATGGAACCGTAAGTAGTACCGATAACATCGGAAGATACGATTTCGTCTTCGTTGTAACCGAAGGATGGGTTGTCAACAGTGTGCTTCTTGATAGCTTCGTTAACTTCGTCAGCAGTAACCTTAGTCTTAAGGATAGAAACCAATTCAGTCAGGGAACCATCAGGAACAGCAACACGCTGTGCGTGACCCTGCAACTTGCCGTTCAGTTCTGGGATAACCAGGCCGATAGCCTTGGCAGCACCAGTGCTGTGAGGAATAGTGTTGTAGGCAGCAGAACGTGCAGCACGCTTGTTACCACCACGTACAGGGGCATCCAGAAGCTTCTGAGTACCAGTGTAGGCGTGGACAGTAGTCATAGTACCTACTTCAAGGCCGAATTCCTGGTTCAGGAAGTAAGCCATAGGTGCCAAGCAGTTAGTCGTGCAAGAACCAGCAGAAACGATCCGGTCGTCAGCAGACAGAGTGTCGTGGTTTACGTTGTAAACGATAGTCTTGATCTTGCCGGCAGGAGCAGAAATCAGGACACGCTTTGCACCAGCGTTGATGTGGGCCTGGGCCTTCTCTTCGGAGGTGTAGAAACCAGTACATTCAAGGACGTAGTCAACACCGTCGTTCTTAACCCAAGGAATGTTGTTTGCGTCTGGTTCAGCGTAAACAGGGTATTCCTTACCATCTACAACGATGGAGTGGTCAGTAGCACTGATCTCGCCAGGGAAAGTACCGTGGGTTGAGTCGTACTTCAGAAGGTGTGCCAACAGTGCTGGAGTAGTCAAGTCGTTGATAGCGACAACTTCAATATCACTGGACTTTGCACCCAATTCGTGAATCCGACGGAAAGCCAAACGGCCGATACGGCCGAAACCGTTGATACCAATCTTAACAGTCATGCCAAAATTTCCTCCTTTAGGAAATAAAAAAGTTTTATTTTAAAGGGCGTCTAACCCATTAAAATCGATTGTGCAGCACCCGCATCCGTGATTAGCCACGTTTGCTTGGGTGCGTGTTGCATGTACGCCTGAATTGCTTGGGCCTTACTTTGCCCACCAGCAATAGCAAAGACGTACGGAATCTGATCAAGATCCTTAATTCTCAAACCGATTTTCGGGATCTTGTAAACCACGCTGCCATTCGCATCAAAGAAAGTTCCAAATGCTTCGGCGACCGCGTGATGGTCGCGCAACTTCTGCAGAATATCATCCGACATACGTCGGCGTTCCGCCATTGCTAACGCTTCCCCTACACTATGAATGACTACGGAGCTCTTGTCAATGAGTGCTAAAACTTCCTTAACACTCGGCTCATTCAACAATGGTTGGTAGGTCTCCGCACTCACATTTTCCGGGATGTACAACACCCGGTAAGTGCCGCCGGTCGACTGTGCCATCGCCGCCGCAACTGAGTTGGCCTGAATGGCAACCGTCTCACCTACACCGCCACGAGCAGGGACAAAGGTTAACTCCCGCCCCGCAGACAGCTGGTAATTCATCCGACTGGCCGCACGGGCAAGCGTGGTGCCACCCATGACGGCAATAATCTGCTCGCCCAAGGGCAACATGAGTTGCATCGTTTGTGCCAGCGCCGTGCCCATATCGTCAAGCACCCGCGCGCTTTGATCAGCATCCCCCGGCACAATCAGTACATGGTCGATACCCAAGCGTTCAGCCAACTGTTTCTCGCTGTCCTGAACTCCCAGCATCTCGTTCATGAATTGATCCATACTTGCAAAGACGTCCCGGCCCCGTGCGGTCATCACCACACCACTCTTCGAGCTGTCCAGGAGCCCCTGCTGCCGGAGAAAATCAATGTCCGTGCGCATTATTCGTTCCGATACGTGCATCTGGTCGGCAAGTGACCGTCTCCCCACCGGTTCCATCCAACTAACGTACTGAAGAATCTGATAGCGTTTCGTCACCATCGCGACCATATCGGGGGCGATTGATTCCAGCCATGCGAATTCTGAGTTCATTATGCGTTCCTTCTTCGAGTGGGACGTTATGCGTCCAATAGGCCCAAATTATGACCCATCGTTAGCAAAAAAATTAAGGATTACCGGTCTGTATCCGCTCTCCTTACCAACGATTATTATTATAGCACGCCCGCCACCATAATCAAGCTTTTGCCGGTCAAAGCCGCTCATAAACACGCAAAGATTCGTCTTTACGTAAACTTTGTCCCCATATTCAAAAAATAGTTCGTGTTTAATGGTACAAGTGGGGGCTTAATCGGCCATTTTGCCATTTTGAAGTTCGTTCAACCACTAATGCTGATTTAATAATTGGTCAATTCCCG
Source organism: Lacticaseibacillus pantheris DSM 15945 = JCM 12539 = NBRC 106106 (assembly GCF_001591865.1). Lineage (NCBI taxonomy): Bacteria > Bacillati > Bacillota > Bacilli > Lactobacillales > Lactobacillaceae > Lacticaseibacillus > Lacticaseibacillus pantheris. The sequence goes on along the minus strand of NZ_BCVS01000066.1, from coordinate 5,199 downwards.
CCAAGCGGGTCTCTCAGCGTCCCTAACAACAAATAGTGAGCAAAGAAAAAGCACCGCCAATGAGCGGTGCCCTGCGCTAACAACCCACAAGTGGATTGTTAACCGTGACTACTACTGATCGTTATTCTTGTTGATAAGAATGTCATCAATCAGACCGTAATCCTTCGCTTCCTGAGCGGACAGGTAGTGGTCGCGTTCAGTATCTGCACGGACCGTTTCGATGTCCTTGCCAGAAGCATCAGCCAACATCTTAGTCAGCTTTTCCCGAGCCTTCAAAATTTGCTGTGCGGCAATTTCGATTTCGGTTTGCTGGCCCTGTGCACCACCTAATGGTTGGTGAATCAGAACTTCGGAGTTAGGTAAGGCAAAGCGCTTGCCCTTCGTCCCGCATGCCAACAATACGCTGGCCATTGATGCGGCCATGCCGATAGCGATGGTCTGAACATCAGACTTGATGAAGTTCATCGTGTCCAAAATTGCCAGCCCGGAAGTAATGACCCCACCTGGTGAGTTAATGTACAGGTAAATGTCCTTCGTGTTGTCCTGGGCATCCAGGAACAGCAACTGTGCAATGATGGAATTTGCCATCTGGTCGTTAATTTCACCAGACAGCATGATAATCCGGTCCTTTAACAGACGGGAATAAATGTCGTAGGCGCGTTCGCCACGACTAGTTTGCTCAATAACTGTAGGTACAAGCATGGTTTGTCCCCCTTTGGTTGATAACCTTTATTTTAGCACTAATCGGAATACAGTGCTAAGACTACACTAAACGTCAGCAAAGGTCAAACGTTTAGTACGCAAAATTTGTACTTGCGAAGTGATGGATTGTGCGACAAAAAAAAGCCCGATTGCGCGGACTTTTTCTTTGTACTACCTTGTGTTAAATACCTCTATACTGCGCAGCCCGGGAGTCGAACCCGGATTTCGAGAACCGGAATCTCACGTGCGATCCATTACACTAACCGCGCAAAAGTACTTAACTATATTATCGAACAAACAAGCAAAATGCAACCGTGTATTGCAATTAAGTTGCTCATAAATCAAAAACCACAACTCTACGCGATTAAGCCCCTTCGTTACGAACCCGGTCCGCCATTTCGTTAAGCTTACGTAGCCGGTGGTTGATTCCCGATTTTGAAATGACACCGCCCGGAGCCATTTCGCCCAACTCTTGTAGCGATACGTCGGGATGAGCGAGGCGCAAAGTGGCCGTTTCACGCAAGCGTGGCGGCAGGTTATCCAGTCCCACGCGTTCCTCCAGAAAATTAATGTTCTCAATCTGCCGTTGCGCGGCATCAATCATTTTGTTCAGGTTGGCTGTCTCACTGTTCACCAGCCGGTTGACCGAATTACGCATGTCGCGGATAATCCGGACGTCTTCAAACTTCAACATGGCGTTCGTCGCACCCACAACGTTGAGAAAGTCGGCAATTTTTTCCGCCTCTTTGAGGTAAGCAATATAGCCACTGCGCCGCTGCACCGCACGCGCGTTGAGATCAAAGTGGTTCATCATCGCCAGAATGTCATCGTTATGATCCTCATAGAGTGAATATATTTCCAGGTGGTAACTACTGGTCTCGGGATTATTGACGGAGCCCCCGGCCAGAAAGGCCCCGCGCAAATACGACCGCATGCGTTGCGGCTCCGAAGTAATTTTTGGTGACACAGCGGTGTTAATGGTTAACCCCGTCGCATCAAGGATATCCATATCCTGCAACATGGGCTGTACCCCTTGCACCAACCGCACGACGTACTGATTATTCTTCTTCAGCTTCATCTTACGTCGTACACTAAGCGTAGCCTCTTGCTGATAGACCTGCTTAATGAGCGAATAAATTCGACGAGCGATGGCCGGATTTTCAGTCACGACGTCCAACCCCAGCTGGTGCCGAATAATCGTCAGCGTTCCGTTCATACGAATTAACGCGGACAGCTCCGCCTTGGCGTGCTCCGGGTGCACCTCAAGTTGCGTTAGTTCCTTCTTAACCGTACTGGCAAAACTTGCCACGGGATCAGCCCCTTCGCTGCGAACCCACCTGCAAAGCTAGGTTCAAGATTTCTGTTGCTACCTTCCGCCCATCGTGGAACACGCCCCCATCGCGTAACTCCAGAAAGTCGGAGGAAATAACCCGGCAGCCCATCGAGCGCAAACTCGCGTAGTCAGACTGCACCGGCGTGGATATTTCCACGTACCGATCGCGATCCAAGTAGTTTGCTGGCACCGGTTCAATGTTCACCAAAACTGTGTCCACAAACTTCTTCCCCAGGTGACGCTCCAATACGCGGACATGATCGGCGTCCGTGAAGCCCTCAGTCTCACCCTTTTGCGTCATGATGTTGACGATATAAATCACTTCGGCTTTGGTCTTAAGGACCGCGTCCCCTAAATTATGAATCATCAGGTTCGGCAAAATGCTCGTGAACAGACTACCCGGTCCTAAGACCACCACGTCGGCATCCATGATGGCCTGAACAACTTCTGGCTCCGCTGCCGGTGTCTCACCGTGCGCGGGGCCCTCATAGGTTTGGGTTACCCAGACGCGCCGAATGTGCTTGCCGGCGGCGGTGATTTCAGCCTCACCGGCTAGCGTAGTCCCGTCAGTAAACTCTGCATTAAGCGTCAACGCCTGCTTACTTGCGGGGTAGACGTGGCCGTCGACCTTTAAAATCTTACTCAGTTCCTGTACCGCGCCAAAGACGCCGCCGCGCATCTCAGCCAGAGCAGCGATAATCAGGTTGCCCAACGCATGGCCGCTAAAAAACGCGTCATCGCTTTTGAAGCGGTACTGAAACAGGTCGAGGTACAAATCTGGCTGCTCGGATAACGCAGCCAACACGTTCCGGATATCGCCAGGCGGCACCACGTTAATGTAGTTACGAATAACGCCGCTCGAACCACCATCATCCGCGACGGTTACCACCGCCGTCACGTCCGCATCTTGCTCGTGGAGACTCTTCACGATGACCGGCAAACCAGTCCCACCACCAATCACAACGACTTTGGGCCGGCGACCGTGAATCACGCGTAACTTTGACTCTATTTCGCTCATGACCGGTTCACCCCCTCCTTGTGTTTATGCACGTCCCGGTGCGATACGTCCACAGTGTACTGCTCCTTGAGGTGCTCCCCAATCCGGCGGGCAAAGGCGACGCTGCGGTGCTGGCCACCCGTGCACCCAATCGCAATCGTCAGGCTGGTCTTACCCTCCTTGACGTACGCCGGCATGATGGTATCCAGCATCGTCACGTATTGCTGGTAAAACTGCTCGGCCAACGGGTTACCCATGACGTAATCATATACACCTTGATCCAATCCCGTGTGCTGCTTCAGTTCGGGAATGTAGAAAGGATTCGGCAGGAACCGCACGTCCATCACGATATCCGCATCGATGGGCAAACCGTATTTAAAGCCAAAGCTCATGACCTCAACGTGGAAAGTGGTCTGCTTCTGCGTTTTAAATTCCGTGAAGAGCCGCTCCCGCAACTCACGGGGCGTCATCGTGGTCGTATCAATGACAATATCGGCGTGGTGCTTAAGGTCAGCCAATAAATCCCGCTCCTTGGTAATGCCGTCCATGAGGCGTCCGTCCATTGCCAGCGGGTGGGAGCGCCGCGTCTCTTTATACCGTGAAACCAACTCGCTGTCGGTAGCGTCCAGAAAGACTATCCGGAGCGTTAACCCCGGCTTATCGCGCATGTCGACGAGAATGTCACCCATCTGGTCGTAAAATGCGCGGCTCCGCAGGTCGACAACCAACGCGACTTTGCTAACCTTACCCGTCTGCTGCATTAACTCCCAGAATTTAGGCATCAATGCTGGCGGCATGTTATCGACGCAAAAGTAACCGAGGTCCTCGAAACTTTGCATGGCCACCGTCTTGCCGGCACCAGACATCCCCGAAATGATGACAATTTCCATTTTTTCTGCCAAGTTCATTTCCTCCGTATCTATCCGTCCCATAGTATACCAAATAAACCGCGTGACTACTGGAATACTCGCGGCCAGCGCACCCATAACAGTTAGTGCAACCGAATAATTAACGCGACAAGAAGGCCACCACCCGTCAGTATTAACCCTACGGATGGTGGCCGAATTCACATTAATTTTGACTAACGGGCCCGGGCAAACGCCACCACGATGGCGTTGATCCCAAAGATGATGAGATAAATGGACACGATGCTGGCCAGGGAGACGGCGGCCAGCACTGGTTGCATAAACAGCAACAGCGCGAAGAATAGCGTCAGTACGTCCAGAATAATGGAAACAAGCATCCAACCCATCCCGAAGCCGCGGAGGTGCCCCACGTTCAGTAAGTTGGTGACCGAATCGATGAGGAACCACGCGGCGAACAGCGCGGTTAGGCCGGCAATACCGGCGGGCACGTTGAACAGAAACAGAACTCCCAGAACGAGGTCAATCACACCAGAGAGCAGTGACAACCACGAGAGGCGGGGATTAAATTCCCGCAGGTGGGTGAAACCGGCCAGGATGGTGATACCCCGAATAATAGCGATGCTAGCAAATAACAACGTCAAAGTAACCAAGCCAATTTGCGGATGACGGATAAAGAAGACGCCCGCGACAATGAATAGTACCCCGGTAAGCAATTCGCCCCAGTCGAAGCCCCAGGCCCTGCGTGTGTTGAACATAACGATCCCTCCAATTTACCTTTTGCCTTTACTAGCATTGTGCAGGTATTGGGGGGAAAAGGCAAGAGAGAGCGCAGCCCCGCGGTTAGAAACCAGAGTATAAGTAAGACCGGGCTAGAATCCCGCTCTTGGATTCTTGTCCGGTTTTACTTATACGTCGGTTTCTGCGGGGCGGAGCTCGTTTAGAAGACAGAGAGCGCAGCAGGCCGTTTAGAAAGCAGAGTATAAGCAGACCCGGACGAGAATCCCGCTCTTGGATTCTTGTTCGGGTCTGCTTATATGTCGCTTTCTGGCCTGCGGAGCTCGTTTTAATAAGCACGACTAACGCAGGAGCGCCGCAGCATCCCCAGCAATTTACCGTGAGTGTACAGTTGTGCTTTTGGTGCTAATAACTTCCGTGTCGCTTTCTGTGAAGCTACACTCGTTTGAACACACAGCCCCACCCCAAGCCGCCCCCAGTCCCTCGCAACCATCGCACTAACCTCCGCGCTCCGCCCCCAAAATCCAAAAAGTGGCGGGTTCCGATTCCACCGAATCGCACCCGCC
>NZ_BCVS01000065.1:0-13955 GCF_001591865.1 Lacticaseibacillus pantheris DSM 15945 = JCM 12539 = NBRC 106106 | reverse complement strand
TCACCGTGGAGCGGTCCACAAAGTCGTAGCGCACCACGGCACCCGCACCGGCCAGAACCACCACTAGAGCGCAAAGAAGCCGCACCAACGTTTTGGCTGCCCACCACGTTAGTACGACCCCCACAATCGAGTTGCCGATTAGTCTTTAATTTCCATTTTGTCGTGCACCCGGCCGACATGACGACGATAAGTCATCTGGACGAACTTCCAGACTTCCATAACCGTCATCACAACGAGCCCAGCTAGGGCTGGAATCCCCCAGCCAACGGCCGCGCCCACCGTGGTCGTTTGGAAAACATCCTGCATAAACGGCAGGTAGATAATCGCACCCTGCAGTAACAGCAACAACCCGATAATCCAAAACGCCATCTTGTTCTGGAACAAGTAACGTGAGAATACCGGATGTTCCGTCCGTAAATTGAACAGGTAGAAAATTTTTCCAAAGATGATGACCTGTAACGTGACGGTACTACCCACTGTGTGGCTAAAGCCCATGCTGGTCAGTAGGTCATAGATATAAATTCCTAGTCCGGCAATCATCAACGCCACAAAGGCAATCTCCACGGCATAAGCCTTGGTAATAATCCCCTCGTGCACGTTCCGGGGTCCACGAGCCATAATGCCTTCATCTGGTGGCTCAAAAATAAAGGCAAACTGAATCGTCAGCGCCGACACCATGTTAATCCATAGTAATTGCGTCGGGTACAGCGGCAATTCCTGGCCAAGCAACATGCTCAACACCACCACGAATCCTTCAGCAAAACTGGTCGGTAGCAAGTAGCGAATCGTTTTACGGATATTATCGAAGACGTGGCGACCTTCCTTCACCGCCGTTTGAATGGTGGTGAAGTCGTCATTCGCAAGGACCATATCCGCTGCCCCTTTGGCAACGTCGGTACCCTTAATACCCATCGCAACCCCAATATCGGCCTGCTTCAACGCGGGCGCATCGTTCACCCCGTCACCAGTCATGGCGACGACGTGACCATTACGCTGCTGCGACTGCACAATCCGGAGTTTTTCGGCCGGCGTCGCACGGGCAAACACCGTGTACTTGCCAATTTCCCGGTCAAGTTCGGCGTCACTCATGGCGTCAAGTTCAGGACCGGTAATCGCGCGCACATCTTCTCCGAGGTTCAACTGTTGCGCAATGGCCGCGGCGGTTTGTGGATCGTCACCAGTAATCATTTTAACCTTGATTCCGGCGTAACGGAGCTGCTGCACGGACGCAGCGACCTCTGGCCGGGGCGGATCGATAATCCCTACCAGCCCCATAATCTGCATGTCCGTACCAATTTGGGACTGGTCAATCTCTTCCAGATCCTGCGGCACCGTTTGCCGCGCCAATCCCACAACCCGTTTACCCTGTTTAGCAAAGCGCGTGATGGTTGCCTCTAACTCGGCCTCCATCACGGTACCGCCGTGCTCCTTGATTAGGCGCGCCAAAGTTTGCGGCGCACCTTTGACCATCAGCACCCGTTCCCCATCGACGTCAGCTAGGCGGGCCGAATAGCGGAACTGCGAATCGAATGGTAGCGAATCGACCTCGTTAACGTCAGGCTCTTCACCGTAAAGCTTGTGGTACAAAGCCGTTAACGCACCATCGGTCGGCTCACCCGTTAGTTGCCACTGGCCGTCCTCTTCATGGAATTGTGCGTCTGAGGTTTCGCCAGCAATCCGGACCAGCCAGTGCAGCCGCTCATCATTGCGCCAATCAACTGGTTCGCCTTGCTGGTCTGTCAGCGTACCGTCAGCGTCGTAACCCACACCCGATACCTGAAAATCACCGTCAGGGGTGGCAACATCGGTCACGGTCATTTCGTTTTTCGTCAACGTACCCGTTTTGTCGGTGTTGACAATGTCCACGGCGCCCAACGTTTCCACTGCTGGCAATGTTTTGACGATGGCGTTTTTCCGCGTTAACTGGCGCGTCCCCATGGCCAGAACCACCGAAGTACTGGCCGGCAGCCCTTCCGGCATGGAACCAACCACCATGGTAATCACGGCGATGGTCAAAGTCGGCAAGCTGTATATATGCGTCAACAGTCCCCCCACAAAGAGGATGACTGCGACCGCCACAATCGCCAGCGACAAGCCTAAACCGAGACGGTTCAGGTTTTGCACCAGCGGCGTGGGCTTTGATTTGATTTCCTTAACGCTGCTTTGAATGTGACCGATTTCGGACTGGGCGGCTGTTGCCACCACGATGCCCAACCCCGATCCCTGGGTGATATCGGTCGAAGCGTACACCATGTTGGTACGCTCGGCGAGGGCCAAATGTGCGTCAGCCAGCGGTTCCTCGGTTTTTGCCACCGAGTTGGTTTCACCAGTCAGTATCGATTCTTGGGCGGCCAAATTGTCCGCTGAAATTAGCCGCATATCGGCGGGAACTGCATCCCCAGCCTCCAGCTGCACCAAGTCACCTGGCACAAGTTCCCGTGACGGTAACTCTAACTTAACGCCGTTCCGGTACACAAAGTTTTGCGAGACCAGTAACTCCTGGATTTTAGCCAACGCGTTATCCGCCGACACTTCCTGAAAGTAGCCAATAAACGCATTAGCCATAATCACCAGGAAGATAACAAACGAATCCGACCAGTGCTGCATCAACAGTGTTAACACGGCCGCACCAGCCAAAATATAGTTGATACTGTCGTTAAACTGCCGTAAGAATCGCAAGATGCGCGATTGCTTCTTGGCCGTCAACTCGTTAAAGCCGTACTTCGCCCGTTGTTGCCGCACCTGGTCGTCAGTTAAACCGTTGTCAGTATCGGTGCCATAACGCGCCCGTAACTGATTATCATCCAACTGCCATAAAGGCGGTTTATCCACGTCCTGATCGTCCCGTTGAGGACTTGGTTGCGCAGAATCATCCATTCAAAACACTCTCCTAATCCGGGAATGCCCCGGTCTAATAGTACCAATACACTTGTTGGTCTACTGTAATATTAGCATATCAGTGAACCAGTCAACACATTGTAGACTAATTTTTACTATCGTAATATTACGGGATAAAATACCGGATTTACCGACCCAATGGGACCGACGTAATTGGCTTGAGTTATGCCCCCACCAGTCAGCGGCCTATCACCAGCCAGATCAACGGTGCGACCGGCCATAATAGGATACGCGGATAACTTTTTCACAACAGGGATTATGGTAAAATATGCTCAAAGCAAATTACGGTGCTAGCCCAATACTGAGGGTAGTCATTCCGTTCGGCACAACCAAATTGAGTAGCAACGTACAATAAAGGAGAAAATTTGAAATGAATCTTATTGCAATTGGTGGCGGTATCTTTTTGGTGGGCATGATCATCGTAGCCCTAAACACCCGCATGCGTTACGGCTTCTTCACCCACTATGAGAGTCATATTCCGGGCTTGACCGTTGTCGGCGTGATTATGGTCATCGTTGGCCTCGCCATGGCAATCATCACGGCTTGGGCTAACGGCCAGCTAGGTCATTAGTGCGCTTAAACGGAAACCAAAACGGGATTGTGACGGAATCCTTTAGCACATAAAGATACATCGTGATCGCGCGCCAAAAGGCAGCTCCCTAACGTACAAGCCGGCATCAGCAGAAATCCTAAGTTCGGGATTTCCACTGATGCCGTCTTGTATATCGGGAGCTAACCGCCTTTTGGCACAGCCACATTTTCTGATTTCCGCCGCATTGGTAGACCCGCACCGCCTTTAACATTTCCTAATCAGACTTTGGTCCGTAGTGCTACCCGGCCAGTTAAGGCAAAATAACTATCGAGGTGATGGACTATGAAAAAGTTACTAATTGGGTTAATAGCCTTCTTATTGGTCACAGTTGGTGGCCTAAAAATATATGAAGAAGTTAATTACGGCGGCCCCAGCTACTACACGCAAGTAACAACCGACGGCAAGAGGTTCGTTGATAAGGGCGACAACGGCCAAGAATACGTCGACTACAACTACGTTCTAACCGGTTATGACGACAAAGGCACAGCCCAAAAGCTGACTTTTAACGGTAACAAGGCACGCCCACTACACCGCAACGCCTACCTGAAGTTAACCTACAACCAGAAGAAGGGTGTCACCAAGTGGGAAGCGGTCGCGAAGAGCGCCGTGCCGGCTAAGGCGTTAACAAAGTTGAATAAGTAATTCGTAGCACAACCCGCGCAAATTGTAAGCGGGTTTTTGCGTTTTCCTGTCAGACAACCCCAACAACTCAATAGTCCGAGCAACAAAAAAGCCCCGCCAGCCAAAGCCCAGCGGGGTCACAACGTAACGTCGGTTGCAAATCTATTTAATCGGCACGCTTAGCGTAAGTACCGCCACGGTCGGTGTTAATGACCAGCTTGTCGCCTTCCTTAATGAAGTCAGGCACCTGAACCACCAAGCCAGTTTCCAAAGTGGCGGGCTTACCACCGCCGGAAACCGTAGCGCCCTTAATGGCTGGACTGGTTTCCTTCACGGCCAACGTCACCGTGCTTGGCAAAGTCACACCAATCACCTCATCGCCATAAAATTCGATGTCGACAATGGTGTCCGGCAGCAGGAACTGCATGTCGTCACTGATACTAGCCGTTGGTAGTTCGTACTGGTCGTAGGTATCCGTGTCCATGAAGTACGCTGTATCGTCCTGACTGTACAGGAACTGTGCCTTCTTCTTGTCCAGAATGGCCTGCTCCACCTTTTCAGTTGGGCGCATCGTGGTCTGCACGATTGACCCGGAGCGGACGTCATACAGCTTCATCTGCATAACAGTGTTACCCTTACCTGGCTTGTGGTGGTTCGTGAACAGCACTTTGATTAGCTTACCGTCTTTTTCGAACGCCATGCCGGCCTTCAAGTTAATTGCTTCAATCATTTGATTAAACTCCTCGCTTTGACTTAGTTAACATCCACCCACTGCGCACAACAGCTAGGGGGCTGGAGGAGTGCCATTAAGTTGCGCGGGCGCTCACTATGATGAATCAGCATCTGATACTCCAATCTGGGCCGGGCACGAAACCACCCGCCACGTTTAAGTCGGGGTCGCCTAATTCGCACCCCGGTACGCTGTTCATTATAACAATTGCTCGGGCGATGCACCACATTAATGCAAAGCCGCCGCGGAAATTCCGCGTTGGTTAACCCGCTACCCGCACCATCCGTACGTGGGGTGTTTGGTTGAATATAAACGGCTCACCGTCCATGACAAACCCCACCCGCTCGTAAAAGCCCGTCACTTGCTGTTGAGCTTCGATCACAATGTCGCGGTGCGGCCAATGGGCAGCGCAACTTTGCAAAATCCGGTTCAGCAATGCCGCACCCATTCCCTGCCCGCGCGTGGCCGCACTCGTCACCACCCGGCCAAATGTCACCTGATCACTACCAGGCTCCTGGTAGATGCGGGCGTATGCCTGCACGCGTCCACTCTCCTCGTCGCGATAGAAAACGTGCCGTGCGCGCGGATCGTTGTCGTCAACTTCATGGTAAACCCGATTTTGCTCAACCACAAAGGTATCGACCCTCAAACGCATAATCTCAAAGTATTCATCAATCGTTAAATCCTGCAATTTCTTTTCGTACCACATAGTTTTAAACACCCCTATTTGTTAAAATGTACGTGAGTAGTTGAAAATACAACTATCAACCTGATTAAAGCATGCAAAGGAGACCACAGCATGGATGACACCGCGCTATTCCGACTCATTGGCTCCATTTCACGGCAAGCCACCTCTGACGTCAACCAACAGGTACGCTCCCTAGGCCTGTCCAACAACCTCTTCATCTACCTAATGCGTATTGTCGAACACGAGGACCTCACCCAGGCAGAACTCGTCCACCTCACCCGCATTGACAAAACCACGCTCAGCCGTGCACTGAGCCAGTTGGAAGGCCGCGGGTACATAGTGCGCGTGCCCGACGCCCACGACCGCAAGTTTAAGCACGTCCGGCCCACCGGCAAGGCCAAATCCGTTTACCCGCAAATAAAGGCCCTCGAACAGGGTTACGTTGAACGGGCAATGTCCGGATTAACTGCCGGCCAGAGACAGGAATTGCACGTAATTCTCAACCAAATTGACTTGAACTTGCAATAAAGTGATTATAGCACTGTTAGTTGCGTTTGCAACTAACACTTCAAATTTGGGCGTACACCATCACTTCGGCAACCGGCGAATCGTTTCGATCCAGACCAACACTGGAATACGGCCGTTACTATACTTATCTACTGCATCAACAAGTCAATAATTATCGCCAGTGATGGATGGTGCATACCCAACATATCCCCTTGCATTTATGATTGGCTGACGTATACTAGATTTCGTTAGCTAACTAACGAAAGGAATGATATGCAACGATTGACCTAGGTAAACTAATTAAACACGCAACCAACCAAATGAACCAATCCATGGACAATTACGCCAAACAATTCGGCCTGACGGGCACCCAGATGTCCATCCTCGATTTTATTGGCACGCGGACCGACGTTCTGCAACGCGACATCGAAACTGAGTTCAACATTCAGCGCTCTACCGCCACCGTGACCCTCCAACGTATGGAGAAGCAGGACCTGGTTGAACGCCACCCGTCACCAAACGATTCGCGCCAAAAAATCGTCACCGTAACCAGCGCGGCCAAACCGCTACAAGAGCGTGCGTCCAACTACATTACGCAACAACAAAACGCAATCAACGCTGAATTTTCATCAACCGAACAAGCGCTCATTACCCAGATGCTCCATCGCTTCATCGAACTGAACGGAGGCCATACCCATGAACGAACGAATTAGACCACAGGTTATCGGTGCCATTGTCGCCACCGGCCTCATGTCCTTTTGCGGCGTCATCGTCGAGACGGCCATGAACATCACCTTTCCCACCCTGATGCGTGAATTTAACGTCCCAACCAATACGGTCCAGTGGCTCACCACCCTATACCTACTGGTTGTCGCATCCATGGTGCCGATGTCCGCAACCCTGAAACGCCGGTTTAAAACCCGGACGCTGTTTCTTTGGGCCATCAGTCTGTTTATTTTGGGGGTCATCCTTGACGGAGCGGCCCCACAGTTCTGGGTGCTTCTGTTGGGACGCGCCGTCCAGGGTCTCGGAACGGGTATCGCGTTGCCACTCATGTTCAACATCATTTTGGAACAGGTGCCAGCCAGCAAAGTCGGCACAATGATGGGCGTGGGTACGCTAATTACCGGTATCGCGCCGGCAATTGGGCCCACGTTTGGCGGGTTCATCGTTTCCAGCCTCAACTGGCGTTACATCTTCGTGTTCCTCCTACCAGTACTGGTGCTGGCGTTAATTTTGGGGCTACTCTGCATTGAGCAAAAACACGCACCGGTCCCCGCTAGCATTGACGGACTGAGCGTTGGCCTTATCGTCATTACGTTCTGCGGGCTCATATACGGCATCAGTAACTTTGGCGGACAACCCTTAATCAGCTGGTCAGTTGCCGGCGCTCTGGTGATAGGAATCATCGCCCTGACACTATTCGTGCTGCGCTCGGCACGCATTGAACAGCCAATCATTAACCTCGCGTTACTGCGCAAACCACTGTTTACCGTCAGTATTCTCGCCTTTGCGTGCCTGCAAATCGCTGCGCTCGCGCTGTCGTTTCTCATGCCGAATTACATTCAGTTAGTTAACCACAACTCCGCGCTCGTTGCCGGCCTCGTATTGTTGCCCGGAGCTGCTATCGGGGCAGCCGTTTCACCCGTTGGTGGCCACCTGCTCGATCAATCAGGCCCCAAGTTACCATTGCGCGTGGGCGCTCTCTTTGTACTTGTAGGCATCGTCGGCATGTTCATCACGGGCGAACGTTTGAGTAACCCCCTGATTATCGGTTGGTACACCGCCTTTATGGTTGGTATTGGCATTAGCTTTGGCGACTTAATGACCACCGGCCTGCAGCAGGTGCACACGCAGGAGCAAAGTGACGGTAATGCCCTCTTCAACACCACACAACAGTTCACGGCGGCGCTGGGCACCAGCCTCGCGTCGACCATCGTGGCCGCCGGTCAAGCTGGCACCCACAACCTCGTGCAGGGCACAACGGCGGGCACCGTCAACGCGCTCGGCGTGGTGGTGGCCATCGCCGCGGCCGAAACAATCCTGGTCTGGGTGCTCACGGCCCGGGTCCCTTCTGGTCAACAATAGCCAGACAAAATAGTAGCCGGACCAACTCCGCGTCACGATGACGACGCATGGTTGATCCGGCTACTTTGCGTTTTGCCCCTAACGTACAGGTGCTGGTTGCTCAACGTAGCGACTGACGACGTCGAGCAGACGGTCAACATCCCCGTCGTAAACTTCCCCAATGTTACCAATCCGGAAACTGGCGGCAGCCGACACCTTCCCGGGGTAGATAATGAACCCTTCATCCTTCAGGGCGTGGTAGAAGGCGGTGAGGTCAAAGTCGGCGTGTGGATACTTAAAGCTAGTAATGATGGGCGACTGGGCAACCTCCGCAATTAACGGTTCAAAGCCCAGACTGGCCATCCCCTTGCGTAGACGAACCTCATTGCGGGCATAACGATTGGTACGGGCCCGCACGCCGCCCTCCACAAAGAGTTCGTGGAGCGCCTGGTGAAACGCGTAGACGGTGTGCGTGGGGCTGGTAAAACGCCACTTGCCCGCGTTGTTCTCAAAGCACCGCCACTGGTCGTATAAATCCAAACTGAGTGAGCGCGCACGCCCGGCAGTCTGAGCCAATACCGCCCGCTTGGCGATCACAAAGGCAAAGCCAGGCACACCCTGAATACACTTGTTGGCACTGGATATCAGGTAGTCCATGCCCACTGCATCGATCTCCAGCGGCACGCCACCAAAGCTGGACATGGCGTCCACAATGGTGACGATTCCGCGCGCCGTGAGCTCAGGAATGATCGGGACGAGCGGGTTCAAAATGCCCGTGGTCGTCTCGGAGTGGACCATCGCAAAGTGGGTGACCTCAGGATGCTCCGCCAGCACGGTTAATACCGGCTGAAGTGTGACCTGGTTTAACTCACCGAAGTCCACGTCGAGATGCCTAATCCCTATCCGATCGGCCATCGTCGCCATTCGTTGGCCGTACGCACCGTTGATGGCGATTAACACCGTCCCGTCACTGGGAATCGCCGTTTGTAAGGTGGCCTCCACCGCAAAGCTACCGCTACCCTGCATCAATACCGTGGTGTAGTCCTGCGGGTTGGCCTGGCCAACCCGCAGTAGGTCGCGACGCACGTCCTCCGTCACCGCTTTGTACTCATCATCCCAAGTACCGTGGTCAACCAACATGGTTTCTTTGACCATCCGGGATGTCGTCAGCGGCCCTGGTGTTAATAGTAACGGGGCGGTCTGTTGTTCGGCGACATTGAACCGCTCAATCAGCGGAATGAGGTCGGGTAAAGTGTCCACGACGGCGTCCGCACCCGCGTCCATAAATACCCGTCTAGCATCAGCCAAAACTTGTTGCCGATCGGCCGGTGTCAAGTTAACGTACTCCGGTTCAGCGAGACCGACCACATTACTGCCTTCAAGGACGCCCACACTAATGGCGCCGGCATTGGCACCCTCCAGAATGTCGTTCACGGTATCGCCAACTTTGATGACGTTCTGCGGGTTAGTCACGTGCAGTACCTGCATGGCGTAGTTCAGCATGTCCCCTTGTGGCCGTCCCACCCCACCGGTCAGCTCGGACGTGACGTTAATTTCGGGCTGATAGCCCTGCTCGGCGGCCACGGGGGCAACCTGCGCAATCATGTCAGCGGTGTACCCCGACGTAGACGCGATGGCCACGTGGTGGAGATTTAGGTAGTCGAGCAAAGTTGTGAGCCCAGGCTTTAACGTGGCCGTCTCGGTCAAGACCCGCTGTATTTCCAACTTAAATTGTGCGTAGACGGCCTGGACCGCCGCATCCCGGTCGTGACCATAACCAGCGGCCTGCCACACCGTCCACGCCATCGGTTCACCAAAAATTTTTGCAATATGTTGCTCCTTGTCGAGACCCACGTCGGCGCGAATGACGGGTTCAGGAACGGTAATCCCAAAGTGGGCAAAGGCCCGCTGGAAGGCAATAATTGGCGCACGACTGCCATAGTCAATCGTGGTACCCGCCCAGTCAAATACCACTGCTTGGATTGTCATTGAAAGTTCCCCCTTTGCTTGCGGTCATCACGCTATAAAGCGGTGCCGTAACCGCGACGATACTAGTTCCAAAATCAAAACGAACGCTAAAATGTAGTACACAATCATGCCTACCTCGTGAAAATCAAAGTAGAAGTTGCTGGCCACGAACAGTTGGTAACCGATTCCCCCGGCACCCGCTGCGGCGCCAACCACAACGGCGTTCGCAAAGTTAATTTCAAAGCGGATAAACGTCCAGCTGAGTAGCCGCGACGTGAGTGACGGCAACACGGCTTGCGTAATGATGGGCAACAACCCACTGCCGCTGGATTTCAATGCTTCAATGGTGGCGGCAGGAATCTCCTCGATTGTGTTCGCAAAAACTTTGGCTAGGTACGCCACACTGTGGAAGGTCAGCCCGACCACCGCGGCGTTCGGCCCCAGCCCCAGTGCCACACTGTAGATTAGCACCCACAGAATGGTGGGGATCGCCCGAATGAAGGCCATCCCGCTCTTAACCAGTAAGGCCAACCATCGAGGAGCGATATTTTGCGCTGCCATTAGCCCGCAAACAAGGCCGACAACTGCACCCAGCATCGTAGTTAGTAATGCTAGTTCCACACTTTGCATCAGGGCCAGCCCCAACTTGACGAAGCTATCGGTCCCAAAATTAGGGCTCAAGAACATTAGTTGGAGGTGTCCCAGAAAACTGCGTGTGGCCGTCCCCAGATCAAAATGTTGGGGAATCACGCTGACCACGCCGTAGACGCTGATAAGACTGATGCCCGCCACAAAGACGCGTAAGGTTGTACGACGGCAACTTCTTGGTCGGGGCGTCGGGGTGGCCTCTGGGCTCGCCACTACTGCTGGCGATTCGTCAATTACCTTCATGCCGACATCCTCCTCTCAATCTGGTTCGACAGCAACTCCAAGCCAATGACCAAAACGATTAGCGTCAGTACAACTAGCCCTGCTGCCGGATAATTGAGGCTTTTGAAGTAGAGGTCGAACAAAAAGCCAATACCAGTCCCCGTCAGCAGTCCCACCAGCGTGGCATCACGTACGTTGTTTTCAATCATGTATAGTAACCATTCAACCAGAGGAACGGCAATTTCCGGAAGCAGGGCCTGACAAATCGCCTGGAGTTTGTTAGCCCCCGTAGCCGTCAACGCCTCAAACTTGTTGGTGTCAAAGTCCTCGATGGTTTCCAGAAAGGCCCGGGTAAGAAATCCTAGGTTCATCAAAAACAGCGCTAGAAAACCGGTCAGTTCATTTTGCTTAAACGAAAATAATAGAATTAGTGCCCAGGCAATGATAGGAATATTGCGCAAAATCGAAGCGCAGCCGCGAACCAACCACGTAACCCCCGCGTTCCGGACGCCAATATTCTGCGCGCCAATCACCGCTATTACGAGGCTCATCACCCCCGCAATTCCGGCTGCGGCTACCGCAATCACAAACGTCCGCCATAGCTGGTACAAAATGGTAGTGAGGTTGGCCAACGCCCCGCCAGTGGGCACAAAGTTGCGGGCCATCCACGCAAAGCCGGTTTGCAGCTCCAACAGTGTAGACTGATTAAACCCCAGCGCCAGACTCGCCGCAGCGTACATTCCCATCAGGGCAACTACGGTCACAACAGTTAGCCACTGCTTCCGCCTAAAAAATCGTGCTTGAGTCATATTTACCCCCTAACCGTAAATCTCCTGCACCCGGGCATCGGTCAGTGCAGCCGCGGTGCCGTCAAACACTTTGGCCCCTTGATTTAACGCCACGATATGGTCCGCATATCCCCGCGCGATGGCAACCTGGTGTAGGTTAACCACTACGATCAGTTGCTTGTTGTCAGCCTGCTGACGGAGGATATCCATCACCAACGTGGCAGATTTGGGGTCGAGGGAAGCAATG
Source organism: Lacticaseibacillus pantheris DSM 15945 = JCM 12539 = NBRC 106106 (assembly GCF_001591865.1). Classification (NCBI taxonomy): domain Bacteria; kingdom Bacillati; phylum Bacillota; class Bacilli; order Lactobacillales; family Lactobacillaceae; genus Lacticaseibacillus; species Lacticaseibacillus pantheris. Next base: position 1,979 of record NZ_BCVS01000065.1, on the reverse strand, counting down.
GGTTCATCGCACAAGAGTACCTGGGGGTGTTGCATGAGCGCTCGGGCAATACCGACCCGCTGCTTTTGTCCCCCCGATAAGTGCCGACACTGCACAAACGCAAATTCGCTCAGACCCATTTCCCCGATTAATGCCATTGCTTCGGCCCGTTCATCCGCTGAATAGAGTGCCAGCATGCCCCGCAACGTTGACTTACGGCCTAAACAGCCGTGCAGAACGTTTTCCACAACCGTCAGGGCATCAATCAAATTGTAATTCTGAAAAATCATGCCAATATTGCGTCGGGCACGCTGTAGCGCCCGTTTGTTCAGCAGTCGCAAATTCTCACCGTTCAACGTTACCGTACCGGCGTCATCCCGAATTAACTGGTTGAGGCTACGCAACAGGGTTGTTTTGCCCGCCCCCGACGGTCCGATAACCGCCGTGATTGTGCCCGGCTGTGCATCAAAGCTGACGTCATTCAATGACACCTTGTCGCGGGTATAGCTCTTGGATAATGACTGTACTGTCAGCATATTGTCAGTCTCCCTAATGCCCCAACACCTTGTGGGTTGGCGCGTACCACTTGTCCGTCACATGAATGAAGTGCACCTTGCCGGTCTGGGTGAACAACCCCGCCTTCTTAGCACCAGGCTTGGAGAAGAACAGCTGGTTATCGGTGGTCGACTTTGATGTGAGCGCCTTAACAATCTTATCCTGGTCGGCTTTGTTAACGGCACTGCTGTTCACAGCCAGTGGCTCGTTTTGTACCGGGTACGCAGCCAGTGCCACCGATTCTTTGCCCCGCGCTCTATCTAATGGGGCTGGTGCGTCCGCACTAACCTTGAAATCAGCGCCAGCTTTAGTCTTATCGTTGGTAAAGCTGCCGTACTTCACCAGGTCAATATCGTCAAAGGCGGCCACGTCGGCGTCACCGTTGAACAAGTTAACCGCCGATCCGGGGTGTGATTGCCCGTAAAGGACCTTGTTAAAGAAGTCTCCACCCTTTTGTAGGGCCGTAACTTTGACGTTATTCTCCTTGGCAATGGCGCCGGCAGGTACGGCAAAGCCGGACGTGGAGGTTGCCGCCACAAATGAGATTGACTTACCTTTCAACTTGGTCAATGAATACTTGCCGTCCTGTTGGTAGGCTGCCACTTGGTTCTTGGGCACCATTAAGTAGCTAAAGTAATGGGCGTCGCGCAGCGTTCCGGAAGCACCAGAGTAGGTCACAAGCGGGGCAACTTTGCCGTTCTGCCTGCGGGCCTCGACGTAACTGTCTGGTCCCATTAACCCAATTTGGGCCTTCCCAGAGGCCATTGCTTCAATGGCCACGTTATAGTCGGTGGTCGTTTGGAGCTTAACTTGTTTGCCGGTTGCTTTGTGGATCAACTTACTCAGGGCGTTACGCACCGGTTCCTGTTCCTTGGTCGAGTCAGACGGTAAAAAGACCACGGTTAATGTATCTGACTTTTGCTTGGCAGCGGTATTGCTACTACACCCGCTCAGACCGACAACGGCCACCGCGGCAATCGCACTTACGGACACGAGATGTTTAACACTAAACTTCAAAGCACTTCCTCCTCATTGGTGAGCACAACAACAACTGTAAGCTCAGTGTAACGAAGTAGTGTAACCGCCACGGCGTAGATTAGGTAAAGCCTGGTGTCAGTTGTGTAAACGAACCGGCGGCTTGCGATACAAATAGTGGGTAGCGGCTGCGTCGAATTTTCCAAAATCGTGAGAGCGTAAGCACGGTGCAAGACTTTAAAGTAATCAAATTTGTTCATTGCTAAATAACCTCTACCTTACTGGTCAAAATCTGCTCGTACCCCACAGTTATTACGGCTAAACGGCTAGCCAAAGTAACTATCAGGTGGGAAATCACTCGAGCCGGTTTGCCCTTGCTTAAATACACGCATGTCAGCTCAATATTGGCTTATCATCCTCAACCTGGCGGGTGCCGGCAAAGTGGTGGTGGGGTGGAGGCGACTGAACCA
>NZ_BCVS01000064.1:0-14184 GCF_001591865.1 Lacticaseibacillus pantheris DSM 15945 = JCM 12539 = NBRC 106106 | reverse complement strand
GGAGCACCCCACGTATGCCGCAGCTCACCGGGCCGGCCTACGCTGCCGTCAACCACTACTGTAGCAATCACGGCGTAGGGCACGTAAGCCGCAGCCCCAAACCCCACCCGCGTGTTCGTACCCACCAACCGCTACTACGGCGAAACAAAAGCGCCCCAGGACACGAGTCCCGAAGCGCTGTGGTGGTTAGAATAAGTTGCTGAAGAATTCGCCGATACCGCGGAACAACAACCGGAAGAAGCCGGCCTTCGCATCCGCCGTCTTGGTGGTCACCGCTACGCGACCGCTGTTGCCGTCAACGTAGCCTAGGCTATCGCCCTTAACCTTCACGTTCAGTGTTCCCGCCGTCGCACCCTTCTTCACTGGCGCCGACAGCTTCTTGCTCGTGTACGTCTTAGTCACATCAGCGCTGGTAGTGCCCGTTGGGACCACCGTCTTCAACGCTTTGCTAGTACTAATGGCCACCGTCTTGTCCTTACCCTTATCAACGGTCGCCGTACTGTGGTCCTTAACGGACTCACCCTTCTTCACCAGGGTAGCGGTCTGCCAGTTGTGCACCACGTAGCTCATCAGCTTGGCGGTCTGCACAAAGCGCTTCGTTGTCCCGGATCCATTAGCATGCAACACAACGGTAATCATACGCATACCGTTAATCTTCACGGTCCCAGTAAAACAATCACCCGCCGCATCACTGGTACCGGTCTTCAAACCGTCAACCTTCAGCTTCGAGTAACTGGCAACTAAGCCCGGCAACATCCAGTCCCAATTGTCCATATCGGTCGCGTCGTTCGTGCCCTTACGGAAAGTGGCCTTGGTGATGCTGGTGGTCTTGAGAACATCAGGATAGTCCTTTAACAAGTTGCGCGCCAGGATTGCCATATCCTTTGCGCTCATCTTGTTCTCGGCATCCTTACCCGTACCCGCAACCATGTTGCTACCCAAGTCGCTGTTGTTCAGCCCGTTGGCGTTCACAATCGTAGCGTCCTTGATGCCCCAGTCTTGAAGCTGGGTGTTCATCATTTTAACGAACTTCGTCTGGTTACCAGCAACCACGTCGCCCAGCATCATCGCCGCCGCGTCCGCGGAGTAAATCAAAGTTGCCTGGTACAATTCCTTCACCGTGTACTTTGCGTCGGTCCGCAGCGGTACGTTGGAGAGGTCCCGATTTTGGCTCAAAGCAGCCATGGACTTACTTGGTGATATGGTATCCGTCCACTTAACTTTGCCCTGCTTAATGGCCTGACGGAGTAAGTAAACCGTTAGTAGCTTGGACATTGACGCCACCGGCAGGGATTGGTCAGCGTTCTTGGCGTACATAATCTTGCCGCTATCCGCGTCAATCGCAATTGCGGCAGAAGCGTCAATATCGACACTAGTCGCAGCGTGGGTGGTCGCGGCCGGCGCCACTACACTGGCCACCGTTATCGCCGCCAACAGTGCCACAACCACTTTGAAAAATTTCTTCATCGTTTTAAATCTCCATCTTTCATTACAATTTACGGGTCTAACCGACGGAATATGTATCCGCACCAAAATGTGCGGCGACGTTAATGCGCTTCACCAGCCGGTGTTGCGGCACTTGTGTTCGTCGTTAAACCCTGTTTTCCATTATGGGCCAACTGCTCCCCGATACGCAACGGCAAATGGATCACAAAACTAGTCAATTTCGGGCTGGATTCCGCGTAGATGTACCCACCATGCAAAGTCACGAAACTTTGCGCAATGGCCAGGCCCAACCCGGAGCCCCCGGTTTCCTGGGAACGGCTTTCTTCCACCCGGTAAAACCGGTCAAACAACTGGCTGAGTGAATCGTTGGGAATTTCTGCGCCATCGTTCGAGACGTGCACCACGACCTCGTTACCAATTTTTTCACTATTGAGGTAAATGTGTTGTGCACCCTTACCGTACTTCAACGCGTTCACAATCAAGTTATTGAAAACCCGGCCGAGCTTGTCGGTGTCGGCTTCCATCATGAGCGGCTTCGGGTCACTATCCACGATAAACTCGATGTGCCGCTTCTCGGCCTCCAACTCGAAGCTGGCGGCCAACTGGTCGAGCATCGCCGCCATGTCGAAGCGTTGTGCGTTCATCTTGGTGGTTGTCTGGCGGGCCTTGGTGTACTCAAAGAGGTCTTCAACCAGCACCTTCATTTGCTTAGACTTCAAGTATGCCGTATGGACGTACTTTTGCACGTCGTCCTCCGAATGGTACTGTTTGTCCTCAATCAGGCCCAAGTAACCGATGATTGAGGTCAGCGGCGTGCGAATATCGTGGCTCACGTTGGTAATCAGCTCGTCTTTGCTGGCCTCAATCCGCCGTTCCTCGTTCATCGACTCCACGGTGGACTCTACTAGCGCGTTGATACTATCAACCACCCGCTGCAGGTCCGAGTTGACGGCCAGGTGAATCCGGTGGTCCAAGTGTCCGTCCGCAATGTAGTGTAACTCGCTGATGACGTGCCGCATCTGCATCTGGTGGTAACGCCGAATCAGCCGCCAGTAAACCACGATGGCGTCCGCCACGCCCATCATGCCGATGAAGAGGTTCTCCCAACTCCACAGGTGCCAACTGTGCTCCGGTCCAAACGCCAGCGTACTCTTGATGGTGAAGATGGCCTCCTGCCACTGCGGGCTACTAGCAATCATCTGGTTGATCATCACGACGATGGCAAAGTTCAGCAGCAACAGCAAGATGACGGTGACGACACCCTCAATGAGTAATTCAGATTTTTCCTTCGCGGTTAGGCGGATCTTTTCGCCCATATGCTTCTCCCTCAATCAAAGGGGTCGTGGCAGACACCCGTGCTACGCCAACACAACGGTCCGCGTACCCCACAGAATCATGCCACAACCCCAGCGTAAATCGTTTAGGCTTCGACTTTGTACCCGACACCCCAGACGGTCTCAATGACCTTTTCGCCGCCAGTGGCTTCCTCAATCTTGTCGCGCAGATGGGAAACGTGCACCATGACGGTCTTCGCCGACACGATTGACTCCTGCTGCCAAACCCGCTCGAAAATCTCATCCGCGGAGAAAACGCGGTTCGGGTGGCTAGCCAGCAAGTACAGGATGCCAAATTCCAGTGCGGTGAGCTGAATTTGCTTACCGGTCAAAGTAATTACTTCGTGGCTATCCTTGTTAATCTTAAGCGGACCAACTTCCAGAGCGTCAGGCGCATTATTTTGTACCTGGCCTTCGCTACGACGCAGTAAGCTCTTCACCCGGGCCATTACTTCCAGCGGGTTGAAGGGCTTAGTGACGTAATCATCGGCACCGGTGATGAGGCCCTGGATCTTGTCCATGTCGGCAGTCTTTGCCGACACGATAATGATCGGAATCTGGCTATCTTTGCGGACTTCTTTGACCACGTCAATACCGGACATGTTCGGCATCATAATGTCCAGGATCATCAAAGCGGTATCGGGATTGGTGGCCAACTTGGTAATGGCCTCCTTGCCGCTGTATGCCGTGAGGGGCTCGTAGCCCTCGTTAGTGGCGTAAATGCTCAGCAATTCTACGATTTCTTTATCATCATCAACAATCAGAATTTTCATAATTAATTTGGCTCCTTATCGAAACACTTTTATAGTTTGATTCTAGCAGAATGGTGCGGCAATGCTACGGATAGGGGGGAGCTTAGGATAAGTTTAAGTGAAGAGAGAGCGGAGCAGGCCATTTAGAAGGCAGAGTATAAGTAACTCTAACCGAAAGGCCCGGGCTTGGCCTTTTGGTTAGAGTTGCTTATGCGGCGTCTTCTGGCCTGCGCAGCTCGTTTAGAGAGCGGAGCAGGCCGTTTAGAAGGCAGAGCATAAGTTACTAGCGCCGGAAGGCCCGTACTTGGCCTTTTGGTGCTAGTAGCTTATACGTCGCTTTCTGGCCTGCGTAGCTCGTTTAGAGAGCGGAGCCCCGCGGGTAAAAGCCAGAACGTAAGGCGGTTCGGCGGAAGGGCCCGTTCTTGGTCCTTTTGCCGAACTGCCTTACGTGGCGGCTTTTGCGGGGCGCAGCTCGTTTTCATACGCACAACTAACGCGCGAACACAGTAGCATTCCCATACAGTCCCTTGCAAAAGGAGCCACGTAGCATCTCAACCCATCCAAGCCTAGGTCTGCATTCTATAAACCTCCCGCATAAAAGCAAAGCGGGAGCCAACACGGCGGCCCCCGCTGACGGTTAGTGACCGCCTACTCATTCAGTTTAGGTTAATAAACCGTCGCAATACGGCCATCCTCGTACACGTAGAATAAGTGTAACATCTCAGTACTGCCCTTAGCGTACCCGCCAACTTGGTAGGCAACCTGGTCGTACGCCGTCGTCTTACCTGCATACTTAAAGGTGTCAATATCACTCGATTTCTGGTGTGGATGCTTCTTGAAGTACTGCTTCACAATCGCTACCGCAGTGGCCTTGCTACCACGCGTATACTGCTTAGCGCTACTAGACTTGCTGGAGGCCTTCTGACTACTTTTCTTAGCCACACGTTTCTTCGCACTACTTTGCTTGCTGCTCGACTTCTTAGTGCTACTCTTCGACTTACTACTCGACTTAGCAACCACGCTACGACTGGATTTGCTTGAAGACTTAGCCTTGGTACTTTTGCTGGACTTCTGCGCCACTTTGCTGCTACTCGTCACAATCGCATCGCTGCCCGTCAGCGCCTGCTCCGCACCGATACCCCAGTGTGGCAAAACGCGGTCGTACACCATGACTAGCGCAAAAATAATTGCCAGCGCCAATAACACTTTGCGGGTGTACAGGACAATATTACGCGTCCCAAAGCGGCGAACCCGATCGCTCCGGCTGTTAGCCGCACGCATATACTCGTGGTAAAAACGAATGATGACCCATACCATTAAAACTACGAGTACAATCTCGCGCAATAACATGTTATGGAAGAAAAAATTAAATAGCCAGATCCACATGCTGTTGGACCTCCCGGATGTTTATGCTTACCCAACCATTATAGCAAAAACAACTCCGTCCGCGGTCCATTACTGAATTGCCGGCGTACTGTATTCACCCTTAATCACAAAGTAGCTACCGCGAATCGTACCGGCCAGCTTGCTTCTCTGCCGCACGAACTTAAACTTATCCGCCAGCGATGCCGGAACGTCCATACCGTCGCTGAGCTTGAATCCGACTGCCCGTTTACCACCTGCGGCCTGCTCGTACAGCACATTCACACACAACCCATTCGCATAGATTACGTACGTCCAGTCAGTCCCATCTACGGGCGGTTGCGCAACCTCCAACGGCTGTGCCGTTATTGTGATATCCCGCTCCGCCAATACGGTATTAACGTAATCCACAATCGCCGGCTGCTCACTGGCAGGGTACGTGATAAACGGCACTTTGTACTTGTTCCAAAAATAACGCGCTTCATTCGCCCGTAACCCCGCTAGCGCCGATGCCACCGGCGAACTGGTTAAACCAACTTTAGAAACATCCTTCAAATCAACCTGATACGCCATAACCGCCCTCCGTTTTAGGCATAGTATGGCACACCATCAAAGACGTGTAAATAACATCAGTGCGTTAATCCGCCGTCACGCCGACCGAATAAAAAAGGCGCGCACCTTTGGGCACGCACCTCGATTCAATATCGTTACTTGACGCTGTAATTAGGTGCTTCTTTGGTAATCTGAACGTCGTGTGGGTGACTTTCCCGCAACCCGGCGTTAGAAATTTGCATAAACTGAGCGTTGTCATTCAGGTTCTTGATGTCGGCGGCACCAACGTAGCCCATCCCGGAACGCAAACCACCAATCATCTGGAACAACACGTCACCGGCGGAACCCTTGTAGGCCACGCGGCCCTCGATACCTTCTGGTACCAACTTGTTCGCTTCGTTCACACCAGACTGGAAGTACCGGTCAGAGGAGCCGTGGGCCATTTCCATGGCGCCCAGGCTACCCATCCCCCGGTACGTCTTGTAACGACGACCGTTAAAGAATTCCAGTTGGCCTGGGGCTTCATCAGTACCGGCCAGCATTGATCCCAGCATGACCGCGTTACCACCGGCGGCCAGGGCCTTGACGATATCCCCGGAGTACTTAATCCCACCGTCAGCGATGATGGTCTTGCCCTCTTTGCGCGCCACACTGGCAGCGTCATAAACGGCAGTCAACTGGGGAACGCCAACACCCGCAACGATACGGGTTGTACAAATCGAACCGGGACCAATCCCCACTTTGACAACGTCCACGCCGGCATCATACAGCGCCTGGGTCGCTTCGGCCGTCGCCACGTTGCCGGCAATCAGCGTCACCTTAGGGAAGTGAGAACGAATCTCGGCGATCTTGCGCAGCACCCCAGCGGAGTGGCCGTGAGCGGTGTCAATCACAATTGCGTCCACCCCGGCGTCGAGGAGCGCCTGGGCACGGTCAAAGGTATCACTGGTCACGCCAACCGCGGCCGCAACCAATAGCCGTCCCTGTGCATCAACAGCGGCGTTCGGGAATTGGGTCACCTGACGGAGGTCCTTGATGGTGATCAGACCCGCCAACTCGCCGTTTTGATCAACTAATGGCAGCTTTTCAATCTTGTGTTCTTGGAAGAGTGCCTCTGCCTGCTCCAAAGTTGTACCTACCGGAGCGGTCACTACGTCCTTGGTCATCACGTCCGCAATCGGTACGTTTCGGTCAGCGACGTAGCGCAAATCCCGGTTGGTGAGGATTCCGACCAGATGGTTATCATCCTTACCCGCGACGATGGGAACACCGCTGATGTGCTCCGCATCCATAGTCGCAGCAGCTTCCGAGACGGTCTGATCTGCCGTTGCGGTGAAGGGCTTGCCCACGATACCATTGACTGCGCGCTTTACAATCGCCACTTCCTCGGCCTGAGCCTCAATGGACATGTTCTTGTGGATGACCCCCAAGCCACCCTGACGCGCCATGGAAATCGCCATGGCGCTTTCGGTGACCGTGTCCATCCCCGCGCTGATAATTGGGATGTGCAAGTGAATATTGTCCGCCAGGTCCACGGATAAGTCGACTTCATTTGGGAGCACGTGGCTCTCAGCTGGTATTAACAAGACATCATCAAACGTAAACCCACGCCGCTCAAACTTGGTATCCCAATTAGTCAATTTATTAACCTACCTTTTTTAGAATTGTAGTGAGTTTAGCACCTTAACACCCGCTTGGCAATTATGCCCGTTATTTAAGCGGCTAGAAGCGAACATTAGCGGATTATGGCGCGGATTTAATCGTTCTGTTAACTACGTCTTAGCTTCATAGATGGACTTCCGTTTAGCCAGGCACATGAAACTTGGCACCTAATTCAGTTCAGCAAAAGTCATGGGCAACTTCAAAAACAAAGTATAAAGACTGCATCATCCCTAGTACCGTCACATACTATATCGGAACCATCATCCCCAAAAGCACTGCAATTATTCAAAGTATTCATACTATCAAAAAACGTAGCCAATGCGGCTACGTTCAAAGGGGTGATCTTCATAATCGAATCTACATAGTATCAGCGAGCGCCTTAAACCATTGGGCACTCTTTTTTACGTGGCGTTTCTGTGTGTCAAAATCAACATAAAACAAACCATATCGTTTATTATAGCCATTCGCCCAAGAGAATTGATCCTGCAACGACCAAACAAAGTAACCCTGTACATCAACGCCTTCGCTCCGGGCTCTCAAAACAGCGTCGACATGCTGATCAATATAATCAATTCTTTTATCGTCCTGAATAATGTCCTCGCCGTTGTACTCTTCCTTAAGGCCGAGTCCATTCTCAGTAATATAAATTGTATGACTGTTAGGATATTCCCTAGCAACCCGCTTGAGAATGTCATAAAGCCCCTCTGGGTAAATATTCCAATCCCAGTCAGTTGTGGGAACTCCAGCCTTTGGCACCAACTGACCTACGCCGTGAAAGCTAAACGACGTCGTGCCCTTTTCTCCTGTGCCATTAAACTCGTTACCACTAGGTCCATCATATGCCTGAATAAATTGAGATTGATAATAGTTTAAGCCAAAGTAATCATTCCTTGTTGACGCCGCCTTAAGAATTTCCATGTCATCTCTCTGAATATCCAGATGTGCATCATTCTTCGACAAAATTTCATTAATCAATGCCATTGTTTCGTCAGAGTATTCGCCCAGGAAAGTACCATCTAACAAGAAGCGATTAATAAACGCATCGTACAAATCAGCAGCGTGCTGATTTTCCTTTGTATTGGTGATCGGATAAATTGGCTGCAGAACATGTATCAGCCCAATACGACCATCTAGGTTTAACGACTTATACAAATTAACCACACGGGCGTGAGCAAGTAATTCATTGTGCTCTGCTTGAATAGCACTACTAATGTCAAAATGATGATTTGGCGGAAAATTACCAGCAACATATTGCGATAATGCTAATGAAATTAACTCGTTCACCGTGAACCAGTTCTTAACCTCTGTAAATTCAGTAAAACAAAACCTGGCGTAGTCCACAAAGTGGTCAATATTTTTCCGGTTAAGCCAATCTCCAGCATCAAACAGGTTCTTGGGAGAATCAAAGTGATGTAGTGACACGTAAGGCGTTACTCCGTGATCAATACATTCTTTAAATAGTCTATGGTAGTAAGCTACGCCCTTTTCATTTGGCTCACCATATCCTTGTGGAAATATTCTGGTCCACGCAATGGAAACCCTTACCGCATTCAGGCCATAGTCCTGAGCTAGTTTAATATCAGTTGGATACAAGTGGTAAAAATCACTAGCTGGATCAGGAGAAAAACGCCCCTGCTCTTCTAGATAGTCGTCCCACATCGTTTTGCCTTTACCATCTGCTTTGGTCGCCCCTTCAACTTGATACGCCGCAGTGGCGCCACCCCAAACGAATCCTCGCGGTAAAGTCGTTACTCGATTTAGTAAGTCTGACATTATTTGATTTTCCCCTTTCATTAGACTGCTGCCGGAGATTCTGGAGTATGCCCACTATCTACAGCACCATCGACACCCTTTAATCTATTAACGATAAAGTCTAGTGCTTTATCTGCATGGCGAGTTAAATCAATATACTGTTTGCCTGTAGTAGTAATCATCTTTACATCCGCCTTATCGGCTTCAGCCTGTAATGAGTCACGCATTGCGTCCATTTGTGGTGCTAAAACAACGACATCCATATCCGGTAGCAGATCGCCATGTGCACCGTAAGCTGCAGCCGCAGCTTCTACTGGCAGATCGTCTTGTTTTGCCATCTTGTTTAAAGAGTTGGCCAGAATTCCACTTGTACCACCACCAGCGCAAATAACTAAAATGTTAAGATCTTTACCGTCCTTAGTAATACTTAATGGTATTGCGCCACTATCAACGGCCACAGGGGCATCGTTATTCTTCTCGGGCTCAATTGTATCAGCACCCGAGGACGCCTCTTCTGCCACTTTTTGTGCATCGTAAACCTTGAAGAACGGATAGTAGCACACAAAATCCAGCACCAATATAGCCGCAATTAATACCAAGGATAGAGCTGCAAAGCCAGTGCCCATATACAGCCCAATTGGACCTGGAGTAGTCCAAGGTAGGTTATAGATAAAGGCATTCATGCCTAGCACATCAACAAAGAACTTAAACAACCACACGTTCAGGATTGGTGTAATTATGAACGGTAGGAAAAATATGGGGTTTAGGATTAATGGAGCCCCAAACAAAATCGGTTCATTCACCCCAAACGAGACTGGAATTGCCGAAGCTCGACCAACAGCCTTGAGTTCCTTAGACTTTGACATCAACGCGAACATGTACGTAATGATAAGGGTCGCACCAGTACCACCAATAGTGGCAACAAAATATTGTGTTCCTTGTGCAAGGATATTGGTTGCATGCGCACCCGCTTGAAACGCATGTAAGTTAGCCTCAACATTAGTTAAATAAATAGCGGTAACGGCTGGTTCAACAATTGATGGGCCTTGGATACCGATAAACCAGAAGAATGCCATGGCACCATACACGATTGCTAGTCCAGCATACCCATCAGCGGCAGTGAATAACGGTGATAACGCCTGGATAATCCACGCTGCCAGGTTAGTGTGAGTTAAGGTCCGGAATACTACATCGAATAGCCAGAAAAATGTTGTGGAGAAAGCAAATGGAATAATGTTCGTAAACGCTGAAGAAATATTTTGTGGTACCTGTTCAGGCAATTTAATCGTGATATGGTGCTTAAAACACAGGTAGTAAATATTCGGAACAATAAAGGCAACTAGAAAGGCACAGATTAATCCCTTAGTACCCATATATGCTGTACTAAAATACAATCCTTCCTTGTTAGTAAACGGATCGACTGCAACTAGTAAGAAACTAATTTGTGCGCCAAACATCACCGCCGCCTCTGGCATTTGATCAACCTTAGGGAGACGGACATTCTTACTACGCGTTAATGCTCTAGCGACATTGGCCGCGGCCATCAGGGACAATACACCCATGGAAAAGTTATATACCTTATTCAGGGAGTCGCTGACTCCCGTCGGCCAGTAAAAGCCCCAAATATTTGGTACATCTGCAACCAGAATAAAGATACTAGAAAAGATAATAATAGGCATTAATGAGATAAACCCATCACGAACTGCCTGCAAGTATATATTTGCTGACAATTTCTTAAAAAACGGCTGGGCTTTCTCAATTTGTTTAACAATCCAGTTCATAACCAAACCTCCTTGGCTTTGACAAGTGGATTAGACATTTTCTGCGAGCCCTAATTTTTTCTCAACCTTGGCAATACGTTCATATTCATCGATAAAGAAATTGACTTCATCCTTCAATAACATTGTGGTCATTAATGTATCCTGACCATGGACCATAATGAAGGTGACATCCATATTTTCGCCACCGGCCTCCTTACTTAATAATTGTGTTTGCTCATTATGTGCATCGTTAATTGACTCCTCAGACTGCTTAACTAGCTCACGGGCTTTATCAAACTCGCCCTTACGTGCATTATCAAGTGCGTGCAGCAACGCAGTTTTAGCATCACCCGCATAAGCAACAATCGCAAACCCTGTCATTGAAATTTCTTCCTTTGTAGCCATCATAATCACTCCTTAAAATTTTTTTGTGGCTCTTCACCAAGTAATCTCTGAATATGAATAATGAAATACAGACGTTCATTATCACTGATACCGGCAAAGAGTTCCTGTTTAATTTGCTGGAAAATCTCCAGACCAATTGCATAGGATTGCGGATACATTCGCTGATAATCAGCTTCAACTTCTGGAGCCAATTGTGCCTGATCGGTTTCTAGCCGCTTGATTCTTTCCACGAGGTACTGCAAATGAATCATGAAGCGGTCATAGTAATTGCTATTAGCCGTAGAGCGATAAATTCCGTGCTGATTCAGAACTTGTAAAACAATGTTGTTGACCATTTCGGTGGTCGTTTTTCCAAATTCCGTCTCTTTATCGCTTGTCTCATCACCCGACGCATTAATAAAATGCAGCGCTAGACTTCTTACTTCGGTATCAGGAAAGCTCACGCGTAAATTTCTCCTGATAATGTTCAGTGCATCCCAAGATACGGAGTATTCATCGGGATAATGCTGGCTTAGATCTGGAACCATACTCTTTTGGTAAGTACCCGACTGTACACGTTTATACGCTCCAAAAATATGATCACTAAGAGTGATGTAGATGTAATCAAGAACGCGAACATGATATTTGTTCCTTGCCATATCGATAATTTCATAGGTGGTCGTCACAATATCAATAGGAATATCCTTGAGTAATAAGTCTAAATTTTCCTGAGCAGTAGCAGTGTTGAGGTACAAGATTTTTTCGATTCGGTCGGCCGCAACTGGATCACCTTTCCTCTTGTTAAACGCCACACCCTTCCCCTTCACAATTGCTTCTCGATGATCATCAATGTTAACTAAAGCAGCATTGTGATTAAGTACTTGGGCTATGCGTAGCATTCCTCTCATCTCCGTCCCTAAAAAGAGTAATAAAAAAGACCACAAACCGAGCGCATTAGCGCCGTTGGTTTGTGATCATGCCTGACTTAACAGTAACACTCACTAATATTCCTATCGACAAAGTTAGTGTAGCGCTTACAATATTATTTGTAAACGCTTTATTATTAAAAAAACGTAGTCTCTTTTACTATTTTGACTCCCGCATCCAATGTCTAAAGTTGTCAACAGTGTTACTTGCATTTTTAATAACAGACTGTCATCCTGCCGACCGGCCAACCCTACCCGCTTCGCCCGTGACCCTTTGAACATGTAACGCGAGGTACAACAACTCGCATTCGTTGACCATTCCCCCGAGTTGTTCAATAACTAGGGCAAATATTTCCCGGGCAATAGTTGCGGCCTTGGGGTATGTCTGTTCAAAAACCCTCATCATGTCAACAACTTCACCGTAAACTAACGCCGCACGTTGCCGTTGTCTGTCAGCTAAATACTGAATGTGCACTAGCAACCGGTCGTAAGCGTTCGCCGTTACTGGTGTCCGCATCATCCCTTGGTCCCGTAGCGTGCTCACAATACTTTGATTTAAAGTCCTAACCTGGCGGTCGTCCAACAGTGTGGCCCGTGAACGGTCACTCGGTCGCGGAACCATTTGCTGGGCGAGCGTCCGCACCGCCGCCCGAGGCCAGGACACACCTAAATTTTCCCGAATGATGGCAAAGGCCCGCTGTGCCACGGCAAATTCCAGTGGGTAACGATCCACAGGCAAGTAAGAGTGCGGGGCCTGAAAGGTGCCCCCGGATACTTGGTCGGATACATCCAGGATATAGGCGGCAACCGTTGCGTACTGGTAATCGGCAAAACACATGTGCAAAGTACTACTAGCCATCGCCAACACTTCATAGGTGGTAGTGACTACTGGTAACGGCAGCTCCTGCAAAACCCGGTGCAACGTAGTTTTGCTTGTATGCAGGTCCAGGTAGTCGATCCGCTCGATTTGACGCGCCCACAGCCGGTCACCACGTTGATGTTGCCGCTTCAACGATTGCCCGTAAACAATAGCCTGCCGGTGGTCGGTCATTGTGACCATCGCCGCATTATCATTCAGCACCTGTTGAATAATTATCATACCGATTCCCCCCGTATCTTTTTGAGTATCACTTAACTATTATTTTACGGGGACCAGCAATCAATAACTATATATTGGTTATAAATAAATCTATCATCCGCCAGGTTGTGGCATTAAGTGCCGACATATCAGCAATATCCGTTAATTACAAAACGGCCGTTTGTGCGTATTGTTACAACAATCATCATCACTCAATTATGCATCAATAAATATTGGTATCAATCCGTACGACAACAAGGGCCGCAACCAAACTGGTTGCGGCCCTTGTTGTTTTCAAATGGATACTATTACTGACGTGGTAATGGTGCAAAGAAACTACGCAGGTGGTAACGTGACTTCAGCAGGTAGTGCACACCGTAAGCAATGACCGCCAGGATAAACAGACCCCAGTTGTTCATTGGTGATGTCAGGAACGACTTGACCATCGTCAGGTACGACGATGCCAGCGACGCAAAGATTATCAGGATAATCCCACCAATGGCAATAAACCAGAACTTAGGCCGCTCGCCTTTGGGTGTCAGGCTCCACTGGGTGTAGTACGTAAATACCAGCGCCGCAACAAACGACATGATTACCAGTGAGGCAAATCCGCCGCCCTGGTTGGAAGAGACCTTTGAGAAGCTACCAATCAGGCCGTACAGTACCGCAAAGATGGCCAGGAACGTAAAGCCCAGATCAGCCGTAGAAATCCAAAACGGTTGCTGCTGAATGGGATCCTTGGGCCGCGCCGTTGCGGCCTTACTCCCACCCTCAACGGCGGGACCAAATAACTGGGTTGCAGGCTTGCCTTCCTGTTGGCCCTTAATCATCTCGGGCAGCATCTTCTTCAAGGCGTCAGTTTCCTTTGCCTCATCCGCGCCACTGTCCTTCATCGAACGCCGGAACTTAACGACGTACTCCGCATTTTTCTTTGTCAGCTGCGCCAGCATCTCGTCAACCGTTTGCTCCAGTTCTGCCGGTTGCTGTGCTTGCTGTTTTGCTTGTTTTGCCACTGATTTACCCTACTTTCATGTCATTATGATGCGCTATTTATGTGTTGCGAGGGCGGTGCTACCCGCGTTACTCTTGCGTATGAAAACGAGCTGCGCAGGCCAGAAAGCGACGTATAAGCTGGTACGAACAGGAAGCCAAGTGCGGGCTTCCCGTCCGTACCAG
>NZ_BCVS01000063.1:0-14242 GCF_001591865.1 Lacticaseibacillus pantheris DSM 15945 = JCM 12539 = NBRC 106106 | reverse complement strand
AAGCCGCAGTCCCAAAGGCCACCCACGTGTTCGGAACCACCCTGCTGTTACCATTGAGCGACTCCGTGAAAACAGTGCACCTACCATTGTTCATAACCGTGCACTGTGGTACTCTATGCGCAAACTACATTATTAAAGAAGGAAATCTGCTTATGACCAAACCCATTATTGCAATGACCGCAGATGCACTCGCGGATACCAATCCCCGGATGCCTGACGACTACCCCACCTTTGCACCGCACGACATCAAGGAGGCCGTTTTCAAAGCCGGTGGCGTGCCCACCATCCTCCCGTTTCCGGACAACCCCGAACTGGCGGAGGACGCGGCAGCCGACATGGTGCCGCTCTTTGACGGCTTAATTCTGCCTGGCGGCCCGGACGTTGACCCCACATTATTCGGCGAGGAGCCCATGTGGAATCTGGGAGATACCTACTACCCCAAAGACTACTTTGAGCTGGCACTCATCAAGGCCGCGCTGGCAGCCGGCAAGCCGATCTTCGGCATCTGCCGGGGCATCCAGATTCTGAACGTTGCCCTGGGCGGCGACGTTTACCAAGACACGCACACGCAGAATCCTGACAGCTACATTCGCCATCCCCAGGTTGCACCACCGCACTACCCCACCCACCACGTGGATATCACCGCAGGTTCCCGACTGTCCGCGCTCCTGGGTGACCGGGCCTTCGTGAACTCCCGGCACCACCAGGCGGTCCGCAAAGTCGGTGCGGGACTGACCGTCACCGCTACAGCTCCAGACGGTATCATCGAGGGGCTAGAGTCCACTGACAACGACCTCATTCTGGCCGTGCAGTGGCACCCCGAAAATATGTGGCAGCACCACCCCGAACAATTCGGATTCTTTAGCGACATTGTTGCGCGCGCCCAGGCCCACAAAGCCGATTAACGTTAATTTCCCAAATGACCACTTTTCATCGTGCAGAATTCTCGATGAAGGGTGGCTTTTTTGTGTGCAACCAGCAACTCGCCCAACGGACGCTCAATTTCTACAGCTAATTGGTGTGACGGGTAGTCACCACGACGTTTTCACGTTACTATTAAAGCGGTTTGTAAAATTTCAGGAGGCATACACCATGACATCTACATATTTACCCGAAGAAAATCGGGCACAAAACATCGTCAACGGTTTACGGGAAAAGGGTATCCAGCTAGTGGAATTCATCTACGTCGATTACAACGGCGTCGCCCGCGGCAAAACCGTCACCATTGACAGTTTGAGCCGGCACATTGTGGACGGCGTCGGGCTGACTTTGGTCCAGTTTGCTGCCACCGCCCGTGACGAAATTGTGGATGTACCCGGGCTTACCCCCGTTGGTGAATCGCGGCTCGTTCCCGACCTCGACTCAATGCACATTTTGCCCAACCATCCCCAGGTAGCAACCTTCATGTGCAACCACCTCACCCAGGCAAAGGAGCCGTTCGCGGCCGACCCACGCAGGTTATTGCAACGGGTCATTGCCGACGCCGCGGCGGAGGGTTACGTCGCCAAAGCCACGTACGAAAACGAATTTATGTTGCGGGATAGCGAGACTGACGCGCCTGCCAACGACAATTTCTGCTTCGACACTGACGCCATGGAGTTTGCCTACGATTTTATTCCTGAAATGATTGACCAACTCAAACAGATGGGTATTAGCGTCGACAAGTATTACCCGGAAGCCGGCACTGGCCAACACGAGTTACCGATGCGCCCATACGGCTTGATGCAGGCCGCCGACAATGAGATTTGGTTCAAACGCGAAGTCCGGGCCGTGGCACGCAAGCACGGTATGCGCGTCACCTTTGCCCCCAAGCCGGACATGCAGACCGAAGGCAACGGTGGTCACATTCACCTCTCCTTGTGGGATCACGCCGGCCACAACGTGCTCGCGGATACCACTGATCCGGTCGGGTTGAATCAACTGGGCTACTACTTTGTGGGCGGTATCCTCGCGCACATTCGCGGCCTGGTCGCCCTCACGGCGGCGACGGTCAATTCTTACCAGCGACTACAGCCGGGCGAATGGAGCTCGGCCTACGCCGCGTACGGCAAAGACAACCGGGAGGCGGCCGTCCGCATTCCTTCCACCCAGTGGGACTACGCTGAGGCTACCGCGAATGTTGAGCTTAAAGCCAGCGACGCCACCGCCAACCCGTACCTGGCACTCGCCGGTCTGCTGAGCGCAGGGCTGGATGGTATTCACCACCAGATCATGCCTGGAGCCGCGGTGGACGTGGATCCAGCCACGCTCACCGCCGACGAGCGCGCGGACGCTGGGATTGCCCGGCTACCGGAAACGCTGGACGAGGCAATTACGTCTTTGAACGACGATCAACTGTTCACCGAGCTCATGGGCAAACAAATGTTGACCGGGTACACCGCGGTTAAACGTGCCGATATCAGCCACTTTGCGGACTACGATGACAACGCAATTGGCGTCGAGACCGCCCACCTATACTAAACATCGAGGAATAGAGATTTATGTACACTACAACCAGAGGCATGGACCCACCCGCTCCCCGTTGACGTTGCTACGTTCACGCAGGGAGGAATTGACATGTCATTCAACGAATTTGTCCAAACACTACCACTGCTGGATCACCACGCCCATTACCTAATCAAAGGTGATGTGGTCAACCGGTCGCACCGTTTATTACGTGTCTCCAGTGAAGCCGACGCCCAGTACCCCATCGCGGATACCGCTAACCGCCTTGCCTGGTCCGCCTTTCAAAAGGTTGCGCGTCAGTTTGACGCTGCGACTGACGCCGCGTATCGTGCGGGCACCCCGGCGGCCGAGGCGTTAAAACCGATGGATGCCAGTGCATACCGGCAGTACAACCGCCGCGTCTTTGCGGCCTACAACTACCGCACACTGTTTATCGATACTGGCTTTGTCCCGGACGACGCCATCCTGGACCTCGACCAGACTGCGGACCTGACCGGATTAACGGTCAGGCCAATCTACCGCCTCGAAACCCACGCCGAAAAGTTTATGGAGCGTTACGACAATTTCGATGAGTGGTCCCAACACTTGCTGGACGCCGTTAGCCAGGTACGCGCGCAGGGTTACGTCGGTTGTAAGTCCATCGCGGCCTACCGTGTTGGCCTACAGGTGACCACCGTTCGGGAACAGGATGCCCACCGCGCGTTTGATTTATGGCGCGCACACTTTGAGGATACCGGTTCGTCACGTCTCGAGGATCAGGACGTCATCAACTACTTGCTTGGGATGGTGGCCCCCGCCCTCATTGAACAACACCTGCCGCTCCAATTTCACGTTGGATACGGCGATGCGGACACCGACCTCTACCTAGGTAACCCGCTCTTGTTGCGGTCGTTCCTGCAGCATTTTTGCTACGACGGTCTACAGGTCGTTTTGCTACACTGCTACCCGTACCACCGGGAGGCCGGCTACCTAGCAAGCGTCTTCCCCGGCGTCTACTTTGACACCTCGCTGGTTAACAACTTGGCACCATCGAGCACGCAAAGCGTTGTCCGTGAGTCTCTGGAACTCGCCCCGTACTCCCGCTACCTGTTCGCGAGCGATGCCAGCACGTACGTGGAGATGTACGCCGTGGCGGCGCAAACGTTCAAAGACGCATTGGCGGCGCAACTGGACTCCGTGGGGACCGCCGACACCGCGCAGAAACAGGCGTGGGCCCGGATGGTTTGCTACGACAACGCGGCACAGCTTTACGGTGTGCCACTAAGCACCACCAACTAACACATACTGAAGGGATTTTATTTTTATGCAGAAGAAGCAATTATCATTACTGGAGGTCTTTGCACTCTCCATCGCCATGGTCGCGCCTACTGGTGCCATGGCCTTTAATACCGCCGGTGCCGCCAACATGGCCGGCATCAACGTACCACTCGCCTTTATTCTGGGTGGGATTGGCGTCATCTTCACTGGTATCAGCTTTGTTGAACTCGGCCGCCGCATCCCCGGTGAGGGTTCCGCATACGCCTACAACCGTCGCGCCCTTGGTGAAAAGGGCGGATTCGTATCGGGCTGGGCTCTTATCCTGACTTACATCACGTTCACGACCAGTAGCGCGGCCATCGTGGGTAACTTCCTGAATGTCTTCCTGGGCCACTTTGGTATTCACGGCCCCATTCCCCTCTACATTATCGTGGCGCTGGTCCTGAGTGACTGGTTGAGCCACCAGGGCATTGAGTTTTCGACCCGCTTTGCCCTGACGCTAGAAATTATTGCCGTTTTCGTGCTCGCCATCCTGACGGTGATCATCGTCGTACACGGCGGGGATGCCGGTAACACTTCTGCGCCACTGAACCCGAGTCACGGTACGCTGGGAACGCTCGGCGGGGGGATGATTTTCGCCCTCATGTCGTTTGCTGGCTTCGAAGGAGCGGCCACCATTGCGCCACGGGCAAAGAAGCCGGCTAAAGCCATTCGGGTGGCGCTAATCGGTGCCGTCCTGTTCGCGATGGTCTTCTACTGTATTGTCAGTTACGCCGAGGTCATCGGCTTTGGGACCAAGAATATCGCTAAAATGGCGGGATCCAGCGCCCCACTGAACTACTTGGCGACCCGTTACGTGGGTGGTTGGATGGCCATCTTCATCGACTTTGCCTCCGTCACGAGTTACTTTGCCTGCTTCTTTGGCGCCCTCAACGCCGGCGCCTTCATCATGGAGGCCATGGCCAACAAGGGGTACATGCACCCGTGGCTCGGCGAACTCAAAGGTGACAAGCAGACGCCAACCCACGCGCTCGACCTGATCTCTGGGTTGTCCATCTTGCTCTACGTGGTCTTCGGTATCTTTGGCCACATCAGTGCTACTAACTACTACAATTACTTTGGTACTATCGGCATGTACCCACTACTGTTGGTGTACGTGCTGGTTAACATTGGCGCCATTGTCTACTTTGCCAAGCACCGCGAACACTTTGGCTTTTGGAAGCATGTGGCGGCACCCGTGGTGGGTCTGCTAGTGATGGTCTTCCCTATCTACAGCAATCTCTGGCCGGTACCCGCAAAGCCGTACAACATCTTTCCGTACGTACTGATTGTGTGGCTGGTCATTGGTATCTTCGTTTACGTCGCCCGGAAACACGGGCAGGCTGAGGATTAGTAGCGATAAGCTAAAAAGGCAGTAACTTATTTCCCGGGAAATAAGTTACTGCCTTTTATAATGGGCCCGTCGATCAACCGCATAATCATGTAGTGACTAGTCTGAACACATCACTACTCCAAGGTCACAAATTGCCTAATCAAGTCTATTTTTTCATCGTCCCCATGGACCCACATTAGCTGCTGCCTAAACGCCACGGCGAGGAAACCATACTGTTGATTCAACTTTGCTTCAACGGTATCAACCAACCCATCAACGGTCTCGCTACCCGTTAATTTAATCACAATGTCAGTTTTGGGCATCTTTACTCTTCCCCCACTTTATTCTTGTCCTAGATACTGAGTCCCCAAAGATTATTGCCTAGTTGCTTGAAGGCGAAAAGGTGATCCCACAACTCAGTTTCCTCATCAGTGAACACTATGTGGTCGGATATTCGCACAACCTGTGCACAATCAAAAAATTGCTGTACCGCCCCAGTAAAGGCGACGCCGTCACTTTTCCTGAGGTCAATCAAGGCCTCACTAACGTACTTGGCAGTGGGCGAATCACTATGGTTAGCAGTGAGTACGGCTGCCAGTTTCTCCATAACACCGACAATATCTTCTTTCTTTACATGTGCCATAGGTTAACCCTCCGCGGTAATTATTACCGATCAACACCATTCATGTTACTTGAAACTGTACAATACTAATTTCCTAAGCTGTTACTGTTCCCACGCACACAGTGTATACCCATCCGCCTCTGCCTGCGACAACGTCATGGTCTCCACACTCTTGGCGGTGCGCAGGCCACGACAGTTAGGGTCAAAGTGGTACTTCTTTCCGGTAGGCGTGACGTACACCGTCCGGTTATCACCCTGGTCGCTATTCGTTGCCGTAGGAGCACTCCCCCTGCTGGAACTGGACGCTGCCGTTTGGCTGGCCGCCACCGCGCTCGTCCCGTCCGCATAGTTTAGGGTCACCCCGTCCTCAACGTTAAAGATGTAGACGTTGAACGCAACGGCGTTGTCCCCAACCGATTGCGCCATCATCTGCACGCCAGAGGCGAGTAAGTTGTCACCTTTGAATACTGGCACCACGGCGTAGCGGACGTAATGCTGATCGGACTGGTGCAAGTAATCGGCTATGTCGTCCTCATAGTGGAGCATCTCCGGACTGTTCAACGACCGGGTTCCGGTAATCAGGTTCCGCCAGTTGTTGTTCTGACCCGTTAGCTGGTAGCCAATTAAGTGACTGCGATTATACAGGTACCCGCTGCGCAAACGTTTGTTATGCCAGCCAGTTGGGTTCACCGTCAGTTCCTCACGCTTGGCGGTTGGCATCAACGACTGGTTCAGCATCGCCTCGGCGTCGGTCGCGCGATTCAGACTATCCAAAGCGCCATAATACTGCCACGACCCCCGAGCAGTGGATAATTCCGACTTAGTAAAGGTCGGGTGACCACCGTTAACGTCCACCGTCTGCGTACCCGAGTATTGCTGCTGCGCGAGGTTGGCGCTGGTAACCTTACGTTGGTGACGCTGCTTCTTGGTGACGTGCGTACGCGACTTTGCCTGAACCCGTTGCGTGGTGGTTACGCCCGCGGCCTGTCCGACCATATCTAGCTGCGTGCTACCAGTCGCTAGTCCCGTAGCAATTGCGAGTCCCGCCAATATTCCCAGTACTGTGCGCCGCACCCAGTGCCCTCTTTGTGCCATAACTACCTCTCGACCCAATTAGTTTGATGACCAATTCACCAGTAAAATACTTATCCAGTACTATTATCGCGCATATATGCCGCTACCGGCTAGCTAATATCGTCACGCATAAAAAATTGGCTGGCAGCAACGCGCCATTCTTTAGAATCTTTTACAACGAAATCGCTTGCAATAGTCAACGTTTACCAACATAATGTAGTGAATTGAAATCGGTCTTTGGGGGTAAGCATTATGAATACAAAGTTGCAGGTGTTACGGGCCGCGCTCGGCGTGGTTGCGTTAGTAGTCGTTGGTTTTGTGGCACTCATTGGCATTCAATTCGCCACGAGTATTCACATGGTACTCAACCCACCACTGGGCATCTTTTTAGTGGCAGTGGTGTTGACCGGCGTGGTGGCACTGTACATAATCAGTAAATTCTTCAGTCTATTACGTCTCATCGCCATGGGCCAGACGTTTACACAAGCGTCGGTGGTGGTCTTTAGGCGCATTCGTATCGCGACACTCGTTGCCGCCATTACCACCTTGGGCTCACTACCAGCTATGTACATGTGGGCGGACGGTGACGACGCTCCCGGTCTTATGTTGATTGGCCTAGGCGTGGCCTTTATCCCCTTTGCCATCTACGCCGCCTTTGCCGTGGTCGAACAGGTACTGCGTAACGCCGTGCAGTCGCAACAACACCCGGTCCACAACTAATTATTGAACGACTGATAAAAAATCACCCCCATGCGCAACGGGAGTGATTTTTCTATTTTGTGGCGTTAAAGCTCCCCTCAATCAGGTCGGCTAACTGGTCCACGGTATTCCAATCGGGCAACACCGCACTAATCCAGTGCGTTTTGTTCATGTGGTAGCCCGGCAGAAAGCCTGGTTGTTCCTGCAAAATGGCGTTCAATTCCGGATCAACTTTGAGATCCACCACATCCAACACTTCATGCCCATTGCGGCCGAGGCGGTCGGCAGGGACATCGAGCACCAACGCAAACCACTTACCGTTCGGATGCCGTATCGCCGCATAATGCGGATAATGCTTGAACGGGTGGTCAACCACCGCGTTATATTCGTTTACACAATAGCTAATAATATCAGCACGCGTCACTGGCCATACCCCGCAGAATATCTTGATTAAGTTTTCAGGTCATACTAACATACGTAGTGTGCTTGACCAAGACCAACTATGATAAACTGGTTGTGGCAAAGGGGTGGTACGAACCATCCCGACCCAACGAGGAGGAAATACCATGCAGATTACTCGGCACGACGAACCTATTCAAACTAACGGCGAACCACCAATGATTGGCCACGCGTTACCCGACTTTGAGGTCACCAACGCAGAGGGCCAAACGGTCCGCCCGGCCGACTTGGCTGGCCAATATACGCTGCTCAGCGTCGTTCCGGACATTGATACACGCGTCTGCAGCATTTCGACGAAGCGGTTCAACCAGTCAGTCGATAATTTTAAGCACATCAACTTCCTGACGGTGTCCACCAACAGCATCGATGAACAAGCCAATTGGTGTGCCGCCGAGGATGTCCACAGCATGCAGCTGGTATCCGACAGCGATCACAACTTTGGCGAAGCGATGGGCCTGTATGTCGACAATAACGGTACGGATGCCCGTAGCGTGTGGATTATCAATCCGGAAGGCAAAGTGGCGTATCGTGAACTCATCACCGAACAGACCCACGAGCCAGATTATGACAGTGCCCTGGCCTACTTAGAGGCACATCAAGAACTCGGATAAATCATCACTGCAATCACAAAAAGCGGCGCCGCCACATCAATCGTGGCGACGCCGCTTTTCGTTATACCCGTTAATTTATAATTCCACCCACGATCCGTGACGCCATTGGTCGAGGTCCACCGAAACCAAGACGACTTCCTCGTTGGGGGCCAATCTCCAAGCATTAGGGTTCTCGACCGCCGGGTATGGCGGACAGGCCAACAATCGCGCAATCCCCGCCTCGGTGTCCCGGAGCGCACACCGAGCGTCGCTAGCCCCTACGACTAAGCCTGGCAAATTCGGGCTTCTCACTGAAATAAATGGGCCCGCCTCGCCGTCCACATATTTAAAGATGACGGGGTAAGCCACTACCGGTCGCCTACGCATCATCGTAACACCTCCGAACGATTTGTTCACGCCAACACTGATACACACCGTTAGCTTAGAACGATCAGTCATCCGGAAAAAGGCTACACCGTAACCATTATTTTTTTATTACCGACAACCAGTTTATTTTTGCTGCCGCTGTACCCGGTAACGCAGTAACGTCCGCATCTTTGCCGGGTCCGTGCGCCGCGGGTCACTCAAATAAACCTCCCGGTGCCAAAACTCATCCATAATACTAATCTGCGTCAGGTCATTTACTGCCAAAAATGACTGCATTTTCGCAAAGGTGTTGACCTCATCATCGTAAGGCCCAACATGAATTGCCTGGACCGATAAACCCTCGGTGTAGTCGCGCCACTCAACTTGCGCGACCGCTAATTCAGGCTTCTTGACCTGCACCTGCTCAACGGCAGCTGCAAAGTCCGCCCGCTTAATAATATCGGGCTGGCGAATCATAACGCGGTACTGCAATGCGTCCTTATTGAGCTCGGCTCCCCGCGAACCGTCACTAGTGGTCCACACACCTTCAAGTGGGTAAACCGTGTACTCAAAGGGGGCGCCATACTCGCCACGCTTGGCGGCCATCCTCAATGTATAGGCCACCCCATACAAAGATTGAATGCGATCCGCAAATTCCGGTCCGTTAGGGTTGCCCGCTCCGTCAATCGTAATAAAATGCATGCTGGGTACATCGACCAGCTCAATCCCTCTAGGCAGATATAAATTTCGTTCCGTCTTGCGCCACTCATATTTTGCCATTCTGGCCCCCACTTTGGTCTAGTTACAATTTACTTTGATTGTACAAGATAAAACCGTGAGTTAAAAGTTGCGTGATATAAAAAACGCCCGCCACCCATAACGGATAGCGGACGTTCACAGACGGGCTTAAATTACTTAACAGTAACTTCAGCGCCAACTTCTTCAAGCTTAGCCTTGATGTCGTTAGCTTCGTCTTCGGTAACACCTTCCTTGACGTTAGAAGGAGCGGCGTCAACGACACCCTTAGCATCCTTCAAGCCAAGACCAGTGATTTCACGAACTGCCTTGATAACCTTAACCTTCTGCTGACCAGCATCAGTCAGTTCAACGTCAAAGCTGTCCTTAGCGGCAGCGTCGGCACCAGCAGCAGCGCCAGCAGCAACTGGAGCGGCAGCGGTAACACCAAATTCTTCTTCGATAGCCTTTACAAGGTCGTTCAATTCAAGGATGGAAGCACCCTTGATCTGTTCAATAATAGCATCTTTGTCCAAAGCCATGATTGAATCCTCCATTTTTTAAGTTTTGTGAGTAACGTTACGCGGCGAAGTTCAAGCGGCCATTAAGCAGCTGGTTCTTCGTCTTTGCCTTCTGCAACAGCCTTGACGACGTACGCGAAATCGCGAACAGGTGCCTGAATGGCAGATGCGATCATCGAGATCAAGCCATCGCGGTCTGGTAGACTTGCCAATTGGTCGATTTCTTCGAGACTGGCTTGTTCGCCCTGAATAATACCACCCTTAAGCTTCAGGGTTTCAAATTGGCCGGCGAACTTCTTACCAATGCGGGCCGGAGCCACAACATCAGATTCAGAATACAAAATAGCTGTAGGGCCAGTGAAGAGTTCGTCCAAACCTTCGTAACCAACTTTATCAGCGGCACGACGCAAGTAAGTGTTCTTAACCACTTCCATCTTGGAATCACTTTCACGTAATTCCTTACGCAGCTGAGTAACCTGGTCAACCGTCAAACCACGGTAGTCGATAACGACAACAGTAGCGGCGTTCTTGAGGTTTTCAGCGACTTCGTCAACAACCTTAGCCTTTTCAGCAATAATTGCTTCACTCATGTGTTTTACCTCCTTTGTAGTATTGTGGTGGAATTTTTATATAAAAAAACTCCATGTCCACCAAGACATAGAGGTATCGAATGTTGCTTGATACCACCTCGGCAGGATAATTAAGGCTGACGCCCCCTGAGTCTTAGGTGAAGTTTTAACACAAAGGATAGGTTACCATGTCCGCACGTTCCCGTCAAGCCATTGCAGAAAATACCCATACGCACAAAAATGGCTGGCGCCAATTTCTGGGGGCCAGCCATTGCCATTACTTATTCGTGCCGGCGCAGAATGCGTTCCTTCAACGATTCGTACTCCGTTTCTGATAACACGCCTTTTTCTTTCATTTCAGCGGCGCGTTCCAGATCATCAAAGTCGTCAGCCGACTGCGCCTTCTGGTGCTCTGCACGAAATTCTTCAGTGTCCGCACTGCCAGCCATTACGTAGGCTACCAACTCTAGCACCCCACCAACGACGGTAAAGATGAGGAAGAAAATACCCCAACCCAGCATAGTGTTGCGCTGCTCGATAAACTGCTCGTCGGTAGCGTTCCTGAACTTAAGCAATAACGCTCCGCCGATAATAATTGGTACACCAACCACGGCGCCAATCAGACTGAGTGTCAGTAATGCCCCTACCACGATGGACCAAATAGCACCAACATAGGACAGTGTTTTGGCCGTCTGTAAACTCGGTTTACGCATAATCTCATCCTCCAATAGTCGTGTCTTCTTTATACTGATAGCATAACAACCCTAACCCCGTTAGGCATCAGTCGTTAGACTGATTTGCCCCTTTTACTAATTGTCGTTAGTGTCTGAACCCTTGTCATCAACAATCTTTGACTCTGATTCGGTATATTGCTGCGATTCACCGCCAACCGACTGACTGCCGGTCGTGCTGGATGACTCAACTGTCGCCGACTGACTCTCAACTGCTTTAGTCGATTCAGTCGCCTCCGATTGGGTACCATCGGCATTTGCCGACGCCGCAACCGTCGATTGACTTGCAGAAGGGGCCACTGAGTCGTCCTTCAGCAACTGACTCTCTGCTGCACTAGCCGACTGATCATCTTCCGTAGCTGACGCAGTCGTTCCTGCAGCCTCACCGTTATCTGTAGGTGTGGCTTGCACACCCTCCTGCCTCAAAGCAGCAGCCTTAATATCATCAAACTCGGAGGCCGAAATCACGCCCTTTTCCTTCAAATCGTAAGCCCGTTCAACGCTACTGAAGTCCATTGCAGACCTTTGCTCCGCACCGCCAGATACGTAGCTGTTAACCTGGAAGTACGCAATCAACTCCAGAACACCACCGATAACAGTGCATAATAGGAAGAATATCCCCCAGCCCAACAACGCTCCCCGGTGCTCGTACAAAGCATCATCACTGTAATCGCGGAACTTTAGTAAAAGAACGCCTCCTACAATCATCGGTACGCCCATAATGATGCCCAGGACGGTTAAACAATAAAGTGCGCCCAAAACAATCGCAACAATGGCACCAATAAATGATAACGTTTTTGCAGTCTGTAGCTGTGAATTTTGCATGATTCTCTCCTCTAATATGTAACGGTAACACCCATGAAGTTGAGTATATCATAGTATTGGCCTGCTTTTAATGCTAAACATTACATATGGTAGCCTATATTGAAAATGGCAATATCAGCATGAGGTCCAATAATATTTGCCTGATCAATGGGCCAGACCGCGACACTGTCACAACATTTTTCACCATAAAAAAACGGCCAGTCCACAATTAAGGGACTGACCGTATCTTGTTAGTCTAATTAGAACTGGTTGGCGTCAACGCGGACACCAGGGCCAAACGTGCTCGTTACAGTCAGTGACTTAACGTAAACACCCTTAACCGTGGCTGGGCGGGACTTCAGCATCGTGTCGTTGAAGGAC
Source organism: Lacticaseibacillus pantheris DSM 15945 = JCM 12539 = NBRC 106106 (assembly GCF_001591865.1). Lineage (NCBI taxonomy): Bacteria > Bacillati > Bacillota > Bacilli > Lactobacillales > Lactobacillaceae > Lacticaseibacillus > Lacticaseibacillus pantheris. The sequence continues at coordinate 1,617 of NZ_BCVS01000063.1, read as the reverse complement.
TGGAAGTTTTCCAGCAACTTGTCGGCATCGAAGCTAACCTTACCGATGATGGCGTGGATGATACCAGCCTTGTCGACACGGTAGGCAACCTGGCCGGCCTTGATGTCGTTAACGGCCTTGGTTACGTCCATCGTCACAGTACCAGTCTTAGGGTTTGGCATCAAACCCTTAGGACCAAGCACACGACCAAGACGACCAACCTGGGCCATCATTTGTGGCGTCGAAACGGCCACATCAAAGTCCATGAAGCCGTCAGCAACGTCTTCAACCAGGTCCTTGCCACCAACGCGGTCTGCGCCAGCTGCTTCGGCCTGCTTTGCGGCGTCGCCTTCAGCGAAGACGATCACTTTTTGGCTCTTACCAGTACCGTTTGGCAATACGATTGCCCCACGGATCTGCTGGTCGGCCTGCTTTGGGTCAAGGTTGAGGCGGTAAGCCACCTCAACGGTTGCATCAAAGCTTGCGTAGTTTGTTTCCTTAACTAAGTCGAGGGCTGCCTTTGGGTCGTACACCTTGTCGGCGTCAACCTTCTTCACGGCCTCGAGGTACTTCTTACCATGTTTTGCCATTCTGGGATTTTCCTCCTTGCAAATGTGGTCAACGGACGCGCACGTCCTTCCACTTGATTACGTCGGCTTTTACCGACAATCCGTCCTGCTGTTCCGGCTCAAAGCGCGGGTTTAGCCCTCGACTTCAATACCCATAGAACGAGCGGTACCTTCAACCATGCGCATAGCAGATTCTACACTACCAGCGTTAAGGTCTTGCATCTTCGTCTCAGCAATCTGCTGAACCTGGTCCTTGGTAACCTTGGCTACCTTCTTGGTGTTTGGTTCACCAGAACCCTTGGCAATACCGGCGGCCTTCTTCAAAAGAACGGCTGCTGGTGGAGTCTTGGTAACGAAGTCGAATGAACGGTCTTCGTACACAGTGATGATAACAGGAATCATGATACCTTTTTCCTGGTCCTGAGTACGGGCGTTAAATTCCTTCGTGAAGCCAGAGATGTTAATCCCAGCCTGACCCAAAGCAGGCCCAACTGGCGGCGCTGGAGTTGCCTGACCAGCGGGAATCTGAAGCTTAACGACGTTTGCTACTTTTTGTGCCACGAATAATTACCTCCTTATTACGTGCTGTGGTGTTGATGGCCAGTAGTTTTGGCCTCCCACTTGTATGCACAAAACATACTTGAATAATATACCACAGTCACTTAGGTGTTTCAAACATTTGCGCTATTGGTCGCCAGTTATTGTGCGGACCAATGTGTGTTTGCCGGCAGCGTTGGCCGGACCGCTACGCTAACAATTGCATCTCACAAGCAGACGCTTTCACCGTCCACAGATTTCCAAGAGTCCGTTGATTAAAATCTCAGTCACCCTGACCATGAACCCATGTATTCGGTGATACAGCCTTGCGTTTGTGATGTGCCCTGTAAACATGACGATTACTATCTGTCACTGAGCGTAATTACTGGAAGGTAGCAGTTGAACAAGCTGTTCATCAATAGGTTCGCAAATTTGGTTCTGGCCGGTAGGGAGTGCCATGGGTTGTGGAGACAACTGCACCCGGAACGGAGACCATCTACCGTTGGTTGTACTGGTGTGGTGGTGGAGGTTG
>NZ_BCVS01000062.1:0-14578 GCF_001591865.1 Lacticaseibacillus pantheris DSM 15945 = JCM 12539 = NBRC 106106 | reverse complement strand
GCGGGGGCCAGCCACTCAACCGGAACCACCACGCCAGTACGACCAGCCACTAGCAGCGGTCCACAAAGTCGCAGTACGCCACAGCGCCCCCGCCAGCCAGAACCGCCACGCCCAGTGCCAATTATTTGCATTTTTGGTCAGTATAAGCGTTGGCTTTTTACCGTTTTGGGTCTATGATGAACGTGTAGAAACATTAACGCGAACAAGTTACATGCTCAAGCCCCCGCACCGTTTGGGGCATACGACCCGTACATGAGAAAGTCATGTGCGGGTCGTTTTAGGTTCGGGGTGTATAACTCGTCGCCAGGGAGGTGCGTTCAGTATGTACCGTTTCTTTGGGCAACCAAAATATGCTGGGGTTGGTCACGGCCAGAGCCCCATTGGGTATGAGCTGTTTATACGGCAGCTTGTTAATGGTCAGTGGGTATTGCCAACCGACTTTAACGACATCACCGCCGAGACCCTGCACCAACTATTAACGGACGTGATTTTGACGATGCACCAGTCCGTCGAAATGCTCTCGTTTAATCTCGAGCAAAACCAATTTGTCGACCCGGTTTTTTTGGATATGGTGACTGACGTTCAGGACCACACTAAAATTAACCTGTTCACTGAACTTACGGAGCGGCTAGCCAGTGGCATCAGTGCAGAATCTTTAGTGCGCGCAGCATGTGCTTTTCACAAACGTGGGCTCTTAGTTTGTATCGATGACGTGGGCACAGGTCAGAACACTCCCCAGATGGTGCTCAGCATGAATGGCTCGGTGGATGAATATAAGTTCGCATTCCAAGACTTTCGTCCGTACGACAATATTCGTTCTATCGAACCCCAACTAGATTTTTGGTACCACTTAGCCCAACGCGATCACAAAATGCTGGCAATTGAGGGGGTGGAAACCAAAGCCGAACTAACGGAGATACAAAACAAGTATAACTACGACGTGGTACAGGGTTATCTATTGGGACGGCCAGTATTGCTCAGTAGCGCTACTGATAGTAATTAGTTAGTCGCGGGGGAGCGGAAGAAAACTGCGCAACAGCCAGGACCAGTATGGCTGGCCAAAACGGTACCCACAGGCATGGCGGTGATCTTCGCGGTGGGTAGCTCTTTGCGGACGGCTTCGACCAGCTGGTCCGTAACGGTTTGCTCCGCGCTGCTGACAACCATGACCGTTGGCTGGTCGGCGTCTGCTAGGGCAGTACCCGCCTGTTGGGCCAGAAAACGGAGCGACTTGCTGAACGTGCGCACCTTTTGCTTCACCACGATGGCGCCGTCTTCCTGCAACACCAAAATGGGGTGCAGGTTGAGCAGTGAGCCAATCTTGGCCGCGCTGGCCTTCAACCGACCGCCAGCCACAAGGTACCGTAAGTTATCAATGGTTACGACGTGGTGGTACTCATTGCGGTGCTGCTCTACCCAATCGGCGAGGTCCTCAGGGCTAGAGCCAGCGTCACGTTGCGCGATGACATCAAGCAACATCATGCCGAGGCCGCAACTAGCAGCGCGCGAATCGGCGATGGTAATCTGGGCCTGGGGATGCTCTTCTAGAAGCACCTGTTGTGCCTGAACGGCGCTCGCGTAAGTGCCGCTCAGTGCACTGTCAAAGGCCAGGTAGAACACGGGAATGTTGTCCACGACGTACGGTTCAAAGGCGTTGATAAACTCGCCCACGCTGACTTGCGAGGTGGTGGCGGTACGGCCGTTGGCAAGCTCGTGGTAAAAGGATTGCATGGCGGCAACGTCGTCAGTCGCGATGTGTACTTCTTGCTCGCCGATGAGTACGTGTAGCGGGACGACGTCGACGTCGTGTTGCTTAAACGAGGCGCGCGGAAGGTCGCACGCGGAATCCGTGATGATTTTAAACATACTGTGCCTGCTTTCCCGCCGGTCTACGCCGGCGGTTTTTTAATGGTTGTTTTGCAAAGATGCACTTGATATAGCGGTCTTTGGTGCCGCTCTGTTCCTCCACACTGTATCGTAGGTGCGCGGACGGGTAAATAGTTTTTGGGGTACGCGTTACACGTGTCAAGATTGATGTCACGGATAGGGAAGGATGCCGCTTGTGCGTTCATCTTTGGCCATTTAATAAATTTGGTAACACGATGTACTTTTAATTAATTGCTAATAGAGCGTGTCATTCTGAGGTGGGTGACCTATAATGTGGTTGTAGCAAGTCAAACAAATTATGGAGGTAATGATCATGGCAGCAGAAGCTGAAAAGACTTTGGTGCTAGACACACCGATGAAGGATGTTTTTGACTGGAGCGATAGTGAGGACGCGGTGCGTGACGCATTGTGGGACCACTACATGGAGGCTAACAACCACGACACCATCAAGACTGAAGAGCAGATGAAGCCGATTATGGATTACACTGACGACCAAGTGAAGGAATTGGCCGAGAAGGAACTGCACTAGTTCCTGCCAAATAGAAAAAATAACGTGTAAAGGGGGCTGACTGGATGGTTAGCCCCTTTTGCGTGGGGCAACACAGTTACTGTGTGTTCAACCTGGGAGCCAGTGACGATGACGTTTTGTGAAACGGGACGAGTAAGATATACTGACTGCAGGATATTTCCCGGGTAATAAAAGTCAAGTAGAGGGCAAAGCATATGGAACGAACCATTAATCACGACCAAGTCTTACTCAGCCAACCAGCCGCACCGGCGACCACCACGGACGCTCCGGTAGTCACCGACCTGCTGGACACACTGTCAGCGAATAGCGACCGTTGTGTGGGGATGGCGGCCAACATGATTTGCGTGAACAAAAACATTATTGTGGTGCAGATGGGACCGGTAGCGGTGCCCATGGTTAATCCGTGGTTATCCCACGAAACTGGGGCGTTTACCGCGACGGAAGGGTGCCTGTCTTTAGACGGTGAACGTTCAACCACTCGATACCGTGAAGTGGACGTTGACTACATGGATGCGCAGTGGCGTCCCCAACACCAACACTTCTCTGGATGGATTGCCCAGATTATTCAACACGAGGTCGACCACACGCAGGGCCGGTTGATTTAGTGCTGCTTGCACCGGCTAATGTTTGAAATGAAGTACAATTAGTGGATGGGTGTAGTTCATTGCCAACAAAATTGACCCGCCAAACCATTGCAATAGTGGTTTGGCGGGTCAATTTTTCGCCCTGAATGCGCTGCGGTTATTCCGCTGAGTGTCTTAGCACGCTTGTGACGGCAACTAGGCAAGTGTGTTCGGAGTATGCCGCGGGTTCCGGCAACGCCTCCAAATCGTTGATATAACGGCACCTGGTGATGCCTAAACGGTGTTTCGCATGAAACATCACCTATTCCCGCTCCTGCACCCGCGGTAGACGCGTGGCCAGCAACCAGCCCACGACACCCACCAAAGCAAAGCTGGCAAAGGTGGCGCGGAAACCGCTCACTGCCGAGCCAGTACCTTGTTGTACGGTTTGTAGAATCATCGTGGCCACAGCCACCCCTAAGGATCCCAGCAATTGACGCACGGTGGTGGTGACCGCGGTGCCGTCAGCGATGAGGTCACGGGGCAGGGCGTTTGCCCCGGCTGTTACGGAAGGCATCATGACGAACGCATTGCCGGCTTCGGTGACCATTGCGCAGATGATGGCTAGCCACAGTGGCAGGTGACCGACTAGCAGGGTCATCAGGGTAAAGCCGATAACGATGAGCGTCATCCCCGTCAGCGCGACTTTGCGTGGCCCCAAGCGGTCGAGCATTTTACCCGCCCGTGGGTTCAGCAAGCTGAGTCCCACGGCCGCCGGCACTAGCGATAACCCTGAAACCAGCGGGCTCACGTGCAGCACGTTTTGGAAGTACAAAGGCATGATGATGGTGGTCACGATGAGGGCAATGTACGAAATGCCCGTCATCAACACCGACTGCGTGAACAACCGGGTAGCGAAAACTCTCAGTTGGAGGATGGGGCGTTCCTGATTTAGTTGTCGACGCACAAACCAAATTGCGCCCATGCACCCCAATACGGTGATGATTCCTAACGTGGCAGTCATCCCCTGGTTAGTGGCGCTGCTGAGCACATACAGTAGGGCCGGAAAACTAGCGGCAAGCACAACCGATAGCCAATCGAGCTGGTTGGGTTGCAGTGGCATGACGTCTTTGATGGTGATAAACGACACGACAAAGACGGCAACTGCGATGATGAAGAACAGGGCGAAGAGCGCTCGCCACGGGAACCAGGTCAGCAGAACCCCGGAGATAATCGGGCCGACAGCAAGGGCCGACCCCATCACCAGCCCAGCGACACCCATGACCGCACCCCGACGCTCTTGCGGGGTGATGGTGAGCATTACTGTCTGGTAGCTGGGGAAAATGATGCCGACCGCGACGGCCTCGAGCAGGCGGCCGGTCATTAGTAAGGGGAATGATGGTGCCCAGATGCAGAGCAGGGTGCCGAGTGCAAAGACGGCGACGACGCTCTGAAACAGGTGCTTAAACTTCATGTTGCTGAGCAACCAAGGACTCACCGGAATCATCAGGCTCATCACCAACATGAAGCCCGTTGTCAGCCATGCGACGGTGCTGGCTCCGAGGTGGAAACTTCGCATGAACGCGGGGTAGGCGGTACTTAAAGCTGACTGGGAGATGGACATGGTGAAGGTGCCAGTCAGTAATGTCGCCACGAATGCTTGCCGGTGGCGACCGGAAATGGTGTTGATTGATGTGGACATAAGAAATCACTCCTTCGATTGATGGCGTAGAGCGCCTAAACTACGGGTTGGATGTTGTCGTTGTAACAACGACAAATTTATTATAGTGCTTTTTGACGGGCGACTAAAATACGGCACCGCTGCTGTAGGTGGACATTGAAAATCCCCCGGGGCCACGCAAGGCCCCGGGGGATTAACGCTATTTATGCAAAAATACCTTTTTGGTGGTGAATGATAATTCCGGTCAGCCACATAATCCCGGCAAAGATTGCGGCCAGAATGAAGGCAAAGTGCCAGTCAAGGTGGCTACCCACGACACCGAATAGCACGGGGCCCACGGCGGCAATGAGGTAGCCGGCCGATTGTGCCATCCCCGAAACGGCGGCGGTTTCGCGGTGGTTGGCCGACTTCTGCGCGAAGAACACCACGGCCAGGTTGAACGAAACCCCATTGCCGAGCCCCATAATGATGGCGGCAATCATGCTGAGGCCAAAGTTGGCGCCAGCCACTAGTGTCAGCACCAGCCCGATGATCAGGCCGCCACCCATAACTGCAGCTGTGCTCTGCACACCCCATTTAGTGTTGGCCACGAGCGGTACGATTAACGAGAAGGGCATCCCGCAAAGCTGGAAAACCGTCACGAGGAGGCTGGCTTGGCTAGCAGTCATGCCAAAGCTGATATAGGCGGACGACAGCCATGTAAGTAGCGAGTAGAAAATGATGGCCTGGAGCGAGAAGAAGATGGTAATCAGCCAGCCGGTTTTGGTGCCCCAGACGGACCGCTTACTCTCGGCCAGTACGTCGTCCTCACTGACCTCAGGTTCGGCGTTTGGTAGTTTAACGGTGGCGGCAGGGATCCATCCAAGCAGACTAATCAGTGAAACTACAAACAATCCTACCTGAATAGCCGTAAGCGATGCGCTATCCACAAACAGACCGACGATACCGGTTGCAAGGGCACCGGCAACCATCATGGTCGTGGTGTAGTACGACATCCCGCGCGTGGTGACACCGGTGTAGTGGGCCTTGATGGACGCGGGGAGGAGTACGTTGGCGCTGTCGATACCCAACCCGATGAGGAAGGTACCGGCAAACAGCCCCGCGGCGTTAGGCAGGATTCGTAAGGCCATGCCGAGTGATAGCAACGCGGTGAAGAACAAAATTACCCGTTCAATGCCAAAGCGTCGGGCTAGGCGCGGAAATAGCGGCGACGCGACCGCGAACGTCAACATGGGGATGGTGGTAATCATGCCCGCAGCGCTGGTCGATAACCCGAGCTGTTTTTGCAAAGCGGGGATGAGTGACGAGATTGCGGTGATGGGGATCCGCATGTTCACTGCCAGTAGGATGATGCTCCAAACAAAAAGATTGCGATTTTTCACGAAAATGCCTCTCAGTATAGAAGTTACAGAAAATAAACTATTTATCTATACTAGTTTAAGCCGCCGCGGGAAGCAACGTTCAAAACGCCTTTGCCCAGTAAAAGCAGTTAATTGCGTGGCTAGGCTGCTGGGGCCTGTTCATCGCCGACGGCCGGTTCGGTGAGCCGCACCCGTACCGCCAGCGTCACCACGACCAGTATGGCGGCCACCACGGCGTAGGCAATCCATGCGGTGGTTGTGTTAATGAGGTTAGCAATCGTGAGGAAGAGCCCCTGGCCGATGGGCACACCAATCATGCTGGCGGTGGTGTCCACGCCGCTCATGGCGGCTAGTTGCGATTCGGGGACGAGGGTCATGGTAATGGCGGACAGCCGCGGGTTGATTTTTGCGATGGTGTACGCCATGGCAAAGATGGCGAGTAGCATCATCACCACGTTGCTGTGTTGCCAGCTCATAATGCCGCCCAGCGCGGCCATGCACCCCATAGCGAGGGCAAAGATGGACAGGGTGCGGTAGCGGCGAAAGATATCCTCCATTAGGAGCGAACCCAAAACAATGCCTAGTGAAAACAGGATGTTCACCACCGCCACGGTTGTGCCAAAGTTACCCAGCCAGAGCGTCCGCCGGTGGAGTAGCGTGAGGTTGATGAGCGCAGTGACGTAACTGGCCAGAATGTTGGCGGGGATGGATAGCAGGATAATGGATAGTAGGAAGTGGTTACGTTGCAGTAGCTGCCAGACACTCAGGAGGCTGGTACGTAGTCGTGGTCGGGGGCCAACGTGTTGCCAGTCGTGATCAACTTTGCTCAGGGTTGCATGGGCGTGGTGGAAGACGACGGCGCTGCAGACGAAGGTTGCGGCGTTAATGAGGCCGAAGAGGACGTAGTTGTGGTTGAGGATGACGATCACGCTCGCACCCACGGCCTGGAAAATCATTTGGACGGTTTCCGTTGCGGCTGTATTGAAGCCAAAGGCACTATTCAGGGCGGTCGTGGGCACCAGACGCTTAAATAGGGGGATGGTGAGCCCGTTACCGTATTGCCCAATGGTGTCAGAAACGATGTTAATAAGTAGCAGCAGGAGAAACAGGCCCACGGATGCCGTGTGGCTAATAGCAACTGCTAGTAGCACGAAGAGGGCGGCCTGAGTATAGCGTACGCGCATAATCCACCCGACTTTGCGTGGGGTGTTGTCAGCCCAGTAGCCGGTGATGATACCCAGGAGGGTGGGCACCAATCCGGCCATTGACGCCAAGGACACTGCCAAGCTGCTGAACGGCAGGCTCGCCGCGTAAATAATAAAGACAATGTTGTACAGACTGTCACCGATACTACTGAGTACGGTAGCGTTGGTGATGGTGCGGAAACCTCGGTTGGTTCGGTATTCGTGCATGGCAGTCACCTTCCTTTGCTTGTACCCACATTATCGGTGGAGTACAGTGAGGATGCGCGATAATTATACTATTCGAAAAAAGAGGTGGCGGGAGTGGAAAACGGTGAACTGTTTCGGGCGATGCGGCGCAACCACCGCATTACGTTGGCACAGGTTGCGGATGAGCAAAACTCAGTGGCAACCATTAGTAAGTTTGAGCGGGGAATAAGCGACATTGGTTTGTCACGGTTTTTACACTTGTTGAATCGGATTGATACCTCAATGGAAGAATTTTTATTCCGTAAGGCGTTAGCAGACGGCCATGCAGTGATGAATCCGCGCGGTGAGCATGATTTTAATAGCCAGATTGACGTCAACTTCGAGCACCGGGTGTCAGAATTGGGCGATATGACTACGCGTGAGGTGACGGATGACGAAATCGCCACGTTACAAGCGGAGATTGAGTTGTGGGAACACCCACTTGACCATACACCGACCCACCGGGAACGCTTTTCCGCACTGGTGTTACGCTTCTACGAGTTGACGCTGTTGGCCAATCGGCGCCATTACCAGCAGGGCAGGCATCCGGATCAAGTGGGACTGGGACGATTGAGCGGCGAACTAAACGACTTGGTGCGGCCATTTGTTAGTTATCTGCGGCATGTCGAGCGGTGGGGCTACTTTGAGTTATATTTTTTTGGCTTGTTACATACGGGGATTGATAACGAGACGGAGCATGAGTTACTACCACTTGCACTTAAACGTTCGCGGATGGACAAGGGGTTTAACTCTGTTTCAACAATGCGCTTTTGGATGTTGTTCGGAGCGTTTACCGATTTTATTAACGCCCGGCAGTTTCAGTGGGCGCGGGAAGCGCTGGACCGTGCGGAACAGGATTTACAAACTGAACACAACCTGAACATGGCCAACCTGTTGCTATTTTGCCGGGGTTGGTACCGCATCATCCATGATGACGTGGATGCAGGGACAAAGCTTTGTCAGCAGGCTATTAGTATTGAGCACATCCTCAAGCAGGACAATCAGGGTGTAGGTGATCTGGCTAACGTACTGCCGTATGTTTTGGCTAACCGTGATAATCCGGGTAGCGGCGCCTACTTTATGTAGTAATGACGAGTAAAAAAATAATTGGGGCTGTAAAAAGGCGGTTAGCTCCCGATATACAAGACGGCATCAGTGGAAATCCCGAACTTAGGATTTCTGCTGATGCCGTCTCGTATGTTATGGAGCTGCCTTTTGGCGCGCGACCACGATTTATCGTTCGTGTGCTAAAGGCTTCTGTCACAATCCCGTTGGCAATTATTTCCCGGGAAATACCTCATTAGGATTCGTGCCACAGGAACCGCATGGCGGCATCCATCACCCGGTGGTTACGCCGAATAATCAGGTGGTGGCTAGCATCGTGACCATACACGGTCATCTCGCGGTAACTACTGAACCGTGGACCCATGGCTGGCCACAGCGCCTCGCTGGAGACATTCGCTACTTTGCCATCACTATTCGTCCCGTGCCAGTGACTGTCACCCATGATGTTCAGAACGTGCACGCCATCTGGGAAGAACTGGGCGTTGCGGACCAACTCACGGTACTCAGGGTGCTTGATAAGGGGCTTACCGTTACTGAGGATACGGTTCGCGTGTGGGAAGTCGTCCCGACGGTAAGCACCGTCGTAGGGGCCCGCAACCAGAACCGCCCGCCGCAGTTGGAGCGGTTGGCTGTGGCTATACGCCGTTAGTAGGTCGAGCGTACCCCGCGAATGGGCGATGGCGTCAAAGCTGTGTACATGGTACCGGTTGCGTAGCTGATCGAGTAAGTGGTTGAGCCACGTAGCGTTACGGTCCCATGACGCACGATTGTTGGCGAAAACGACCTTGATGAGCGGGTGGCTCATGGTACGGGTCCAGTCGCCGTAATAATTAATGCGCTCACCGTTAATTACGGCGGTCAGGGCGTACTGTGCTTTGTGTTTCTGTTCGGCCAGGTCGATGAAGTGATCATATGTGCGTTCGCCCGCGTGGAAGCCATGGATGAGGAGTGTTGGCCGGTGGTAGCCGCTATCTGTGCTAGCTTCAGTTGAGTTGGTATGTTGTTGGCCCCCGGCACCCAGAATGAGGACAAAGGCAATTAAGGGTAATATGAGCATCAGTTTCCTCTTCATCATTCGCGACTCCTCTCCTAGGCTTAATAACTAACCCCAGTTTAACGGTAAATGTAGATGTCGGGCTCGGGCGATGGACTGAAATTATCGAAATCCTACAGTAGATTAATAAATCTCAGAATAGGGTAGCGGTCAACGGACTACTGTTATTTGGTTGGCGGTACGTAGTAAATGGGCGCAGCCCCTCAACAAACTAGTTGGTTGTGGCCTGTCATGCGCTTTGTTATTCTATATTTATGTATAACAAGCATACTTAAATTGACTTTCATCAAAGAGTTTAATTGCTGATAATCGGACAATGGTCTGGAGCTGGTTATCTTTTTACACATAGCAGTAGGAGTTAATGACCAATTTTGCCTCATGTGCGGCTTAAACCACATGGGCCGAAATAGTGGGTTGCGCGTGAATTTTACGTGACTAAAATGGGACAATGTATAGCTCGAAAATTACTGAAAGTACCTGGGGAGATTTTGTAAATGAAGAATTTTGCTGAACGTCATGTCGGTGCATTAATCGCATGGATTGTGGTCGTATTGGCGGCGGTATTATTTATGCCGGATACCTCAGCACTGGTCACAAAGTATGGTCAAACCAAGATTCCGAGCACTGCTCAGAGTCAGATTGCCGATACTTTGCATAACAAGTGGGGGCATGGCGAAAATAATACTCGTCAAGTGGTCGTAGTCTTTAGCAACGGCAACGATAAGCTAACTACTACGCAGAAGCGGAGCATCAATTCTACTATTGATAAGCTGCGCGACCACAAGGACCATTACAATATTAAGTCAATGCTATCCGCGCAGGATAACGCTCAGGCTAGGGCACAACTGATTTCCAAGGATAAAACCACGGAATTACTACAGTTGAACATGTCCAAGTCTCAGGGTGTCCGTGCGCAGGCAGCGGCCGTTAACAAGGCGGCCAAGACTGCGGGTGTGAAAACCTACGTCACGGGTAGCGACATTCTGAATGATAACTTCCAGAAGTCGACTGAAGACGGACTCAAGAAGACCGAAGTAATAGCGGCCATCTTCATCTTTGTGGTGTTGGTGCTGGTATTCCGTTCGCCAATCGTGCCGCTAGTTTCCTTGGGTACTGTGGGCGTGGCCATGCTGGCTTCTTTGAGCGTGGTCATGAACCTGGTCAAGTACCTAGGCTTCCCGCTGTCGTCATTCACGCAGGTGTTTATGGTCGTCGTCCTCTTTGGGGTAGGTACTGACTACAACATTCTGATGTACGATCAGTTTAAGGAGGAACTATCCGGGGGACTGTCGGCGATTGACGCTACCCGTAAAGCGCGGCGGATTGCCGGGCACACCATCCTCTTCAGTGGATCGTCCATCTTGATTGGGTTCACCGCGCTCGCACTGGCTAAGTTCTCCATTTACCAGTCCGCTGTCGGTGTGGCCGTGGGTGTTGCGGTGCTGCTAGCGGTTCTCCTGACTTTGAACCCGTTCTTCATGGCAACCATGGGCAAAAAGATGTTCTGGCCAACCAAGAACTTTGATGGTGGGAGTCGGAGCAAGCTTTGGAACTTCCTGTCCAAAAATGCGGTGTTACGGCCAATCCTAGGTATCCTGCTGGTTGGTTTGGTGTCGTTACCATTCCTATTCACCTACAACAACAACCTGAATTACGACACGTTGGCCGAACTAAGCGACAGTTTACCGGCCAAGAAGGGTTTCTTTGTGGTTCAGGATCACTTCTCCAAGGGTACGGCTGAGCCTTCAACGTTGTACATCACGGATGGCAACAAGAAGCTCGACCAGGAGAAGTACCTCAAGATTATTGACCGCGTGACGCGGAAAATTCAGGACAAAGACGGCGTGAAAACCGTTGCGTCGGCCACCCAACCAGGTGGGTCGAAGGTCAGCGCTTTGTACGCCAAGAACCAGTTGAAGACCGTGACTAAGGGTTCCAAGCAGGTCAATAAGGGCTTGGGTACCATCAACAGCGGCCTGCTCTCCGCCAAAAACCAGATTGCGGCTAGCAACATGCAGTCCGGTCTGGACGGGGTTACGCAACTGATTGCCGGAACCAACAAGTTAATCGACGGCAGCAACACTTTGCAAAGTGGGACCAAGTCGCTGGCTAGCGGTGCTACCACACTCTCCAGTGGGGCCAATAGCTTAGCCAGTGGCGCCCAGACGGTTAATAGTGGGACCCAGACCCTGGCCAGCGGCGCGTCGTCGCTGTCGAGTGGTGCCAGCAACTTAGCCAGTGGGGCGAACACCGTGAATAACGGTGTGGGTCAAATTAACTCGCAGTTGGCACAGAGTGCTTCCAGTATGAGCCAGTTAGCCACCGCACAAACCCAGATTGGTGAGCTCGCCAACCAGATGAACAGCGTGAAGTCCGAACTGGCTGGGGCGTCAAGTTTAGTGAGCGAGGCCCAGCAGTTGCAGCCAGCCATTGAGGCGCTGTCCACTTACCGATCACAAATTGATGGGTTGATGCAAGAGCTCAACGGTATGGGCGATTTGAGCACTACCGTTAGCTCCGTCAAGACCAGTTTGACGGGCGTGGCGGGTAACGACTTCAAGTCCGAGATGGCTAACGCGCAGATGATTTCCGCGGCGCAAAGCATCATTGACGACGATACCGCTTCGGCAGCATCCAAAGCCGCTGCTGAGAAGATTAAGGCGGCCGCTACGACCAGCAACACTAATTTATCGAGTAACTTGAGTACCTTGCAAGGCGTCAGCCAGCAGTTCGGTTCGCTGTCGATGCCAACGGCTGATCAAATCGACGCCATCAAGACCATCGCGGCCAAGATGCCTAGCGAAGAGCAGCTGAACTCGTTACAATCCGAGATGGCGCAGCTACCAAGTATGCTGAAGGACGCCAATGCTTTAATGGACTCCGCTTCTGGCCTAACCGCTATGTCGGGTAAGCTGGGTCAACTGACGTCTTCCATCAGCCAGTTACAGGCTGCCTTGAAGCAGCTGCAAGCAGGTACCAATAGCCTGGCTTCCGGTGCCACCACCCTCGCAAACGGTGCGTCATCGCTGACTACCGGCGCGAACACGTTGGCAGCTGGTACGGGCACGCTGGCCAGTGGCGCTACGACTTTGGCTAGTGGTACGACCACGCTGGCTAATGGCGCAACCACGCTGAACAACAGCGTTCCGGCACTGACGAGCGGCTTGTTGCAGGTTAACTCCGGTCAGAAGACCATGTACACGAGCCTCCAGGGCGTTGTGGGTCAGATGCAGCAGTTGCAAAGTGGCCTGGGTAGCGCAAGCGACGGGTTGAACACCATCAGTAAGGGTGTTGCCCAGTCGAACAGCTACCTGATGGGCTTACGGCAGTCTGCGGCGGCGGACGAGTTCTACATTCCAACCAAGACTTTGCACAGTTCAACGTTCAAGCCGGCTATCAAGCAGTACATGTCGTCCGACAAGCACACGACACGGATGACCATCGTGCTCGGCTACAACCCTAGTTCCGCGAAGGCGATGACTGAGGTCAAAGCCATCCAGAAGGAAGTTCAGAATGAGCTTAAGGGCACGGATCTCGACGGTGCAACCGTTGCGATTGGCGGGCAGACGGCCACCACGGCGGACACCCACGATATTGCGTCCGAAGACTTTATCCGGACTGCAGTCATCATGCTTGTTGGTATCGGCTTGGCACTGATGTTCATCACCCGTTCGATTCTCCAGCCAGTTTACATTCTGGGCACGCTGATTCTGGCGTACTTCACTTCCCTCAGCATCACGCGTTGGGTCAGTGGGGCGTTCCTGGGTGAAAAGATGCTGACGTGGAACACGCCGTTCTTCGCCTTCGTTATGCTCATTGCTCTGGGTGTTGACTACAGTATCTTTCTGATGATGAAGTATCGTGAATTCGGCGATAATGGGGGACGGCCGAGCGTGAACATTGTACGGGCCTCAGGTGTGATTGGTGCCGTGGTTATCTCGGCAGCCATTATCCTGGGTGGTACGTTCGCCGCACTGATGCCGTCTGGCGTGCTGACTTTGATTCAGGTCGCACTGGCGGTTATCATTGGGCTGATTATCCTGGTACTCATTATTCCAATTCTGATTCCGGCGGCCATTCACTTAACTTACGATCGCAGTAAGTTAACGGATGACGACGAGGATGACGAGAACCGCAACTAAAATATCATGTTGATGCGAACGACCGCCAATGCAGTGCAAAGCTGCGTTGGCGGTCGTTTTGTTGTGCAATTATAAAGTATCCGTGTGGATTGTCACGCGGGTTGGGTGACGCGGGTCGATATCGGGTATAATACTGCGTAAGTATGTACAGGAGGTGCTCACAGCGATGGGTAGAATGCAACGTAAACAGGAGCAGCAACGGAGCCGAAGCGTGGGACGCCGCAGTGGTGTGATTCAAGGGCAGGCCAAGAAGCGGCACCACCCGGGGCGCTGGGTAGCCGCAATTCTGGGCATTATCGTCCTCGTGATTGTGCTGGGAGTCGTCTTTTTCACACCCCTGAACAACGCGGTACGGACCGCTTCGGGCGGCAACGATACGGTGGCTGATAAGGCCGTGAAGAGTGCTGTGGTCAGCAAGCTGGAGTCCGCCAAGACGGGTAACAGCACGGTCGATGGCGCAATCGATCAGGTGGAGAGCACCATTAAGGACACCAAGGTATCGGCCGTGATGCAGGCGGCCAAGAGTGAATCGTCGATGACGTCACTGCTGGAAAGCAAGGGTATGAACAGCACGCAGGCCAGCGCTGCGGCGAACGCAGTGTACAGTACTAGCGCCCTCGACGGGGTACGGTCTGAGGTGGCCAAGGGTAATTGGTACGGCGTGTACCAGCAAGCCCAGAAGCTATCATCGAGTCAGGGCGTGGATTTGAGTAGTGTGGAGTCAGCGTTAATGCAACAGTAAATTGAAGTGTGGCATCCAACCGTGATGGCTGGGTGCCTTTTTGATATAGATTGGCGGCTCTGGTCGGTGGGAGTGCTGTGAGATGCTACGACTTGGTGGACCGTTCCACGGTGACCGCTACTTG
>NZ_BCVS01000061.1:0-14794 GCF_001591865.1 Lacticaseibacillus pantheris DSM 15945 = JCM 12539 = NBRC 106106 | reverse complement strand
AGAGGCAGAGAGCGGAGCAGGCCGTTTAGAAAGCAGAGCATAAGTTACTAACACCGAAAGGCCCGCACTTGGCCTTTTGGTGTTAGTAGCTTATGCGTCACTTTCTGGCCTGCGCAGCTCGTTTAAATAAGTACGACTAACGCGGGAGCACCGTAGCATTTACCGCCAAAGAAACGGACCCGGTTTTGGCCTTTTGGTTGGAGTTGCTTATGCGGCGTCTTCTGGCCTGCGCAGCTCGTTTTAAAACGCACAACTAACGCGGGAGCGCCGTAGTATTTACCGGTAAGGGAACGAACTCGTTTTTGGCCTTTTAGTGGTAGTAACTTATGTGGCGTCTTCTGGCCTGCGCAGTTAATCTCAATAAGCACATGTACCGTGGAGGACAGCGGCTTTCCCCATGCAGAACCCGTTCGCACTTGCCTTTTGCGAATAGTACCCTAATATACCCATTCCAATACCAACCACATCAAAGAAAGAAGTGTCAACAGTGTCCAAGAATACGCAAACCTTATATCAGCACGGAACTTTAGCCTTACTTGTTCCAGGCTTACTTGCCGGTACGCAGACCATTGGTGAACTCATGCATCACGGCGATACAGGTATCGGAACGTTAACCGGGCTTGATGGTGAATTAATCATGCGTGCGGGTCAGGTCTACCAGGTAAATGCGGATGGCCATGTCCGGATTGTTGGTCCAGAAGAGCAGGTACCGTTCGCAAACGTTCACTACCAGGACGATCGTGCCGTTGGTAAAATTACCGACCAAAACTTTGCTGGAATCAAGGCGACGATTCTGCAAGTGATGGGCACGAGTAATGTGTTCTACGCTGTTCGGTTGGTGGGGGAGTTTGACCAAGTACAGACGCGAGCTGTTCGTGGTACCCAGCAGCCGCCTTTTGGCACCCTGGCCGAGACTGCTAAAGCCCAGTCGGTGTTTAACGCTACGGACATTGCAGGGACGTTGTCGGGATATTATTCCCCGGCAATCTATGGTGGGGCTACGTCCCCAGGTTTCCACCTGCATTTCTTAGACGACGAGCCGACCTTTGGCGGTCATGTATTGGATGCAAAGGTACGCAGGGCGACTTTGTACTTGCAAGAATTCACTGACCTGCAGCTACATTTGCCTACGGGTAACGAACAATTTCGTCAAGAGCAGTTTAATACTGATGAAGTGCTCCGGGATATTAATCAGGCCGAAAATTAAGTTAATCAAAGCAGCAGTACGAATCGTTGCCTATCTGGCGCGGCTCGTGCTGCTTTAATTTGTAGTTTTAAATGCTTAAAACTTAGGTATAATCAGATTGACGATTGTTTTGGCCGGCCAATTTGCTAGAGAATATCGCGACAACTTTGCCCGGTAACCTAACATTGTATGTCGCGGCTAATCCCCGGACCACCCGTGGCTGCACTATCTTTGGTATAATGGTCATCAGTGATGTACTTGAACAGAAAGCGGGAACTAATTAATGAACTTCGACGAAATGCGTGAGCGTCAAAAACACATTCGTAATTTTTCCATTATTGCGCACATTGACCACGGCAAGAGTACGTTGGCGGACCGAATTCTGGAATTAACGGATACGGTCTCCGAGCGCGATATGCAGGCGCAGGTACTGGATGATATGCCGCTGGAACGGGAGCGGGGAATTACCATCAAGCTGAACGCGGTGGAACTGACCTACCATGCTCAGGATGGCGAAGACTATATTTTTCACCTCATCGATACTCCGGGGCACGTGGACTTCACCTACGAAGTTAGCCGTAGCTTGGCCGCGTGTGAGGGTGCCTTACTATTGGTTGATGCTTCCCAGGGGGTTCAGGCCCAAACGCTGGCGAACACTTACCTGGCTTTGGACGACGACCTGGAGATCGTACCCATTATTAACAAAGTGGACCTGCCGAGTGCGCAGCCCGACATGGTGCGCGAGGAATTGGAAGAGATGATTGGCTTGGACGGCGACGACGCACTGATGGCGAGTGCGAAGACCGGCCTGGGCGTGGAAAATATTCTCGAGCACATCGTGACGGATATTCCCGCACCGACTGGTGACGTTGAGGCTCCGCTCAAGGCGTTGATTTTTGATTCTGTCTATGATGCTTACCGGGGTGTGGTGCTCAACGTGCGGGTGCACGACGGATCGGTGAAAGTGGGCGATCGCATCCAATTGATGAGTAATGGCAAAACCTTCGAAGTAACAGAAGTGGGTGTAATGTCGCCAAAGTCCGTTAAGCGGGACGCCCTGATGGCAGGGGACGTGGGTTACATTACGGCTGCAATTAAAACTATTCAGGACACGCGGGTTGGTGATACGGTGACGCTGGCGGACCGACCGGCCGAGCACGCCCTCAAAGGATACCGTCAGATTCAGCCGATGGTTTACTCTGGGGTCTTCCCGGTGGATAACGCCAAGTTTGGGGATTTACGCGAAGCGCTCGAAAAACTGCAGCTGAATGACGCGTCCTTGGAGTTTGAACCCGAAAACAGTCAGGCGCTCGGATTTGGTTTCCGTGTCGGTTTTCTGGGGTTGTTGCACATGGACGTGGTGCAGGAGCGGCTGGAACGTGAATTTAACCTTGATCTAATTATGACCGCACCATCAGTGGACTATCACATTATGCGCACGGATGGTTCCGAGGAAACAATCGACAATCCGGCGGCTATGCCGGACGCGAGTGAAGTCAAAGAAATCCAGGAACCCTACGTGAAGGCGCAAATCATGGTGCCAAACGATTACGTTGGGCCGGTGATGGAACTTTGCCAACGCAAGCGGGGCGACTTTGTGACCATGGACTACCTGGATAAGTACCGGGTGAGCGTGGTGTACGACATGCCATTATCCGAAATTATCTACGATTTCTTTGACGACCTGAAAAGTAGCACCAAGGGTTACGCAAGCTTAGATTACGACCTGATTGGTTACCGGGAAAGTGACCTGGTTAAAATGGACATTCTGCTCAATGGTGATCCCGTTGATGCCCTCAGTACGATTGTGCACCGCGACTTTGCGTACGAACGTGGCCGTGGCGTGGTTGCCCAACTCAAGGAAACAATCCCGCGGCAGATGTTTGATGTGCCAATTCAGGCGGCGCTCGGAACAAAGGTAATTGCCCGCTCAACGGTCAAGGCTTACCGCAAGGACGTAACCGCCCGGATACACACGGGTGACCCCGACCGGCGCGCCAAGTTGCTGGACAAGCAGAAGCGGGGTAAAAAGCGGATGAAGGCCGTGGGCTCAGTCGATGTCCCGCAGGAAGCGTTCATGTCACTTTTGAAGGTTAAGGACGAGAATACACGCGGAAAATAGGCGTTGTGAGTGCGCGGACTTTCGGAAGCAAAGCTATAAACATCAGCATGGTTATCAGCGTTACTTTTAACTGGGCAGCTATCTACGGCTGTCCATTTTTTAGCCAATACTAATAAGATTTATTTACTGACAGAGATAAGATATACTCTTAACTATGGTCACACCATACGGGTAGCTCTCGTCGTTGCCTAGCAGTTTTAGGTGGCACACACCCTTCACAAATCATTTGGACTGGAGGTGTAGCCATGCTAAATTGGAACGACTGGAGGGGACGTGATGGTCCAAGCGGCCATTGCTTTGCTGATTGTGGCACGAGCAGCCTATTGGTTTGCCCGTGCATATCAGCAAATAAAAAAAGCTAACCACAAGGGTTAGCCCACCAAAAGTCATCCAGACTGTGTCGGGGTCACTGGGGGTCCATCCCGGTGGCTCCTTTTTCACAGGTTGATTATACCAAATGATATTCAACCACTCAAATCGTTTGGAACGAGTGCTTGTGACCGTAACGAGAACTGTTATGTTTGCGCAAAAAAGATTACTAGAACGACAAAATCGATTGTCTGGTGATGCCCCTTGCTTTTGGCAAGTAAAACCGCTATCCTTAACTCAATTAAACAAGTCCTTTAAAAACAGTCCCGTGAGGCTGCAAAGGAATCGGCGTCAACATTGGACGCAGAGTACCTATCATCCTCACGGTGGTAGGTATTTTTTTGTGGCTTGGCTTTATACCAAAAATGGAGGAGGTAGTGATGACTAAACAATTAGTTGACGCGTTGGGCATGCAACGAGTGCTGACGCGCATGACCTACGAAATCATCGAAAAAAATAAGGGCCTGCAGGACACCGTATTAGTTGGAATCAAGACCCGCGGTATCTATTTAGCACAGCGGGTGGCCAAACGGATTGAGCAACTTGAGGGTCAAAAGGTACCAGTGGGAACTTTGGATATCACGTTGTACCGTGACGATCACCACGAAATTGGGCACCGAGATCAAGCTACGGTGAATGGTGCAAATTTGCCGGTTAACATTGACGACAAGACGGTGGTCCTGATCGATGACGTGTTGTTCACGGGTCGCACCGCACGGGCAGCGATGGACGCCTTGGTAGCACAGGGCCGGCCCCAGCGGATTATGTTGGCGGTACTCGTTGACCGCGGACACCGGGAATTGCCGATTAGGGCAGATATTGTTGGTAAGAATGTGCCGACCTCGACCAAGGAACAGATTTCGGTGGCCGTGGAAGAGGTGGACGGGCACGACGGCATTACAATTGAACAGATTTAGTTGATCCAGACAATTTAATTGACTCCAGAGAGAGCCAGAATTGTGGTGGTGGCTGTTTAGCGCAGCCGGAACTACATTGGCGCACTCTCGAGATGAGGGGGCGCCTTTTTTAGAGAGCGGAGCAGGCCGTTTAGAAGGCAGAGGGCGGAGCAAGGCGGTTAGAAAGCAGAGCATAAGGTACTCAGACCGAAAGGCCCGGGTTTGGCCTTTGGGTTTGAGTGCCTTATGCGTCGCTTTCTGCCTTGCGCAGCCCGTTTCAATAAGTACGAGTAGCGTGATTCCCACACCCGGGCAACGGTTGGAACGGCTTCCTTGCCGCAGCGGGTTACACGCAGATTTCTGCATTGCACGCTCGCTTAACCCAGCACCTCATCCCGAACCCGCTAATCACCGCCACCCACACGGAGGAACACATATCATGATGACCAAACAGCGCAACTTTACCAACATGTTAGACGTCGACCAGGACGAGGCGTTGGCGCTCATCCAGCGCGCCGAAGAGTATAAGCACGGCGCCCAATTGCGATTGGCCGAACCGGTGTACGTCGTCAACGCCTTCTTTGAAAACAGTACGCGGACGCACACTAGTTTTGAGATGGCCGAGACCAAGTTGGGTCTGACACAAATTGCGTTCAACCCGGCGGCAAGTTCCGTTAGCAAAGGTGAATCGTTACACGACACGCTGTTGACGCTGGACGCGCTCGGTGTTGACCTGGCAGTAGTTCGGCACCCGGAAGATCGCTATTACGAGCCATTAGTTGAAGGCGGCGATTTGGGGCTGGCGTTGATTAACGCCGGGGACGGTTCCGGCGAACACCCCTCCCAAAGCCTGCTGGACCTGATGACGATTAGCGAGGAGTTCGGCCACTTTGCTGGACTACGCATCGTTATCTGCGGGGACATCGCCCACTCACGGGTGGCCCGCTCCAACGCAGAGATTCTGCAACGCCTTGGCGCCCACGTATTCTTTGCCGGCCCAGAAGACTGGTACAGCCACGACTTTGACCGATTGGGTACCTATACGGATCTGGACGCTGTACTGCCAACTGTCGACGTGGTCATGTTGCTCCGCGTTCAGCACGAACGACACGCCACCACCGGGTTTAGCGCGGACGCGTACCATGAGCACTACGGTTTAACTCATGGGCGCGCCGCGCTAATGCAGCAACGGGCGATTATTATGCATCCGGGCCCGGTAAACCGCGGCGTCGAATTAGCCAGCGACTTGGTGCAGGGTCGCCAATCGCGTTACGTCCAGCAGATGCGCAACGGTGTATTTATGCGGATGGCGATGATTGAGTCAGTATTGCGGGCAAACCAGCTGGGAGGAATTGAATAATGGCATACATACTACAGAACGGCCGCGGAATTTTGGGCGACAGGGAGCTCAACGTGGATGTGCGCATCGAGGGCGGACGGATCGCTGCTTTGGGCGACCATCTGCCTGTCGGACCAACGGACGAAGTTTTGGACTGCACGGGCAAAGTTGTTACTCCGGGCTTAGTAGACCTTCACGTCCACCTCAGGGACCCTGGTGAAACCGAAAAGGAGACCATCAGCACCGGTACCATGGCGGCGGCCCACGGTGGTTTTACCACGGTGGGTGCGATGCCAAACGTGGTGCCAGTCCCAGACGACGCGGACGGCATTGCTGCTATTCGCGGACGTAATTGTCGCGAGGGGCACGTGCGCGTCTACCAATACGCTAGCATTACCCGCAACCGCACTGCCGGTCAGCTAGTCGACTTTGAGGCGGTTGCCCAGGCGGGAGCCTTTGCCGTATCTAACGACGGGAGTGGGGTTCAGGACGCGGCCACCATGTACGCGGCCATGCGTGGCGCGGCACAAGCGGGCTTGCCCTTAGCAGCGCACGTCGAGGATGATGGCCTGAAAAACGGTGGCATTTTGAATGCGGGGCTCCGGGCCAAGGAGCTGGGCGTGCCCGGCGTTTACCACGTGGTGGAAACAGCCCAGTTAGCCCGTGACCTAGCTCTGGCTCAGGCTACCGGCGTCCATTACCACGTGTGTCACGTATCAACCGCAACTAGTGTCGACCTAATCCGGCGGGCCAAAGCGGCGGGGGTCAACGTGACCGCAGAAGTTACGCCGCACCACCTACTGTTGACCGATAGTATGATTCCGGATGGCCCCGAGGCTGTGAACTACAAAATGAATCCACCTTTGCGTACAGAACGGGACCGACAGGCGCTAATTGCCGGGTTGCTGGACGGTACGATTGATTGTATCGCGACCGACCACGCGCCGCACACTGCAGCGGAGAAGGCCCGGGGGCTGGTTGACGCCCCCAATGGTATCGTGGGCAGTGAAACGGCGTTTAGCACGCTATATACCCACTTTGTGCGGGGCAAAGATGCGCGGTTTACTTTGGCACAACTGGTGCACTGGATGAGTAGTGCGCCGGCTGCAGCGTTTAACCTGCCGGTAGGGCAATTATTGCCCGGGGCACCGGCAGACCTCGCGGTGTTTGATACGGAACATGAGGCGGTAATTAACGCGGACGATTTTTATTCAAAGGGGCATAACTCGCCGTTCGTGGGCTGGCACGTTTACGGCGCCACCGTTGCGACGATTGTTGCCGGTAAGGTGGTGTACATAAAGGAAGGGGTACAATCTTGAAACGTTATTTGATTCTTGAGGATGGTACCGTGCTGACTGGGGAGGCCTTTGGCGCGCAGGCAACGACCGCCGGTGAGGTCGTGTTTAACACGGGGATGACCGGCTATCAGGAAACGATTACCGACCCTTCGTATGCCGGTCAAATCATTACTTTCACCTACCCGTTGATTGGCAATTACGGGATGAACGTGGCGACCAACGAGGCCATCAGTCCGAGTTGCCAAGGCGTGGTTGTCCGCGAGGTAGCGCGCCGGGCCAGTCACTGGCATAACGAGCAAAGTTTGGATGATTTTCTGCGCCAGCACGGCATTCCGGGCATCAGTGGAGTGGATACGCGGCGGTTAACCCGGATTCTGCGTGAAGAGGGTGCGATGAAGGGGATGCTGACGAATGAGGTGCATGCGGACAGTGTGTCCCACCTCCAAGCGATGGATTTACCGCGCAATCAGGTGCAGCGGGTGTCAATCAAGCAGGCGTACAACAGCCCAAACACTGGTAAGCGGATTGTTGTGGTTGACTTTGGGTTCAAGGACAGCATTCTCCGTGAGTTGGCGGCCCGCCAGTTGCAGGTGACGGTGGTGCCACCGACAACGGATGCGGGCATGATTTTGAGCTTACATCCTGACGGTGTGTTGTTGTCGAACGGCCCTGGTGATCCAAAGGATGTGCCGTATGCGTTACCGATGATTCGGGCGGTGCAGGCGGCGCGGGTCCCGTTGATGGGCATTTGTCTGGGGCACCAACTGTTCGCGTTGGCGAATGGTGCAAAGACGAGTAAGTTACGGTTTGGGCACCGGGGGTTCAACCATCCGGTGCGGGAGGTGGCTACGGGACAGACATTCTTTACGGCGCAGAACCATGGTTATGCGGTGGACAAGGCGTCGTTAGAGGGGACACCGTTGTTGCAGACGTACGTGGAGATTAATGATGGAACGGTAGAGGGGCTGAGGCACAGGGAATTGCCGGCGTTTTCGGTACAATTTCACCCAGATGCGACGCCGGGGCCGCATGATGCGGTGGGGTGTTTTGATGAGTTTGAGAGGATGGTAGAGGGCGGAGAGGGCGGAGCAGGCCGTTTAGAAAGCAGAGCATAAGGTACTCAGACCGAAAGGCCCGGGTTTGGCCTTTGGGTTTGAGTACCTTATGCGTCGCTTTATGGCCTGCGCAGCCCGTTTCAATAAGCACATGTAGTGAGGGAGCGTAGTAGCATTTCCAAATCAGGTGGCGCCCCAAAATGTTTTGCTACTGGACTGGGTTAACCGGCGTTTTCTGCCTTGTGTAGCCCATTTCAATACCTGACAGCAGCATGGGAGCGTAGTAGCATTCCCAAACCAGGTAGCGTTCAAAATGCTTTGTTACTAGACCCGGTTACGCCTATCTTTCTGGCCTGCGCAGCCGTTTCAATAACCACAGGTAGCGTGAGAGGGTAGCTGCATTTTCCAAATCAGGTCTCGCTCCACCCCGGCTTTCATTGCCGCGCGGGTACGCGCGTCCTCGTTACCACACTAACTATTATCAATGCCCACAGCACCATAGACCATTTAACAGAAAAGGAGTTACCCAATGCCAAAGCGTACAGATATTCACAAAATTATGGTCATCGGTTCCGGCCCCATCATCATTGGGCAGGCGGCCGAGTTTGATTATTCGGGCACACAGGCCTGCTTATCATTGCGGGAGGAAGGGTACGAAACGGTGCTGGTGAACTCCAATCCCGCGACGATTATGACGGATAAAGAGGTTGCTGATCACGTTTATATCGAGCCGATTACGCTGGAGTTTGTGAGTCAAATTTTGCGGAAAGAGTTGCCCGATGCCATCCTCCCCACTTTGGGCGGACAACAGGGTCTCAACATGGCCATGGAGTTGAGCAAATCCGGCATCCTGGATGAACTGGGCATCGAATTGTTGGGCACAAAGTTGGCAGCCATCGACCAGGCGGAGGACCGCGAACAGTTCAAAGAGTTAATGCAACAGCTGGGCGAACCTATCCCCGCGTCTCAGACGGTATCGACGGTGCAGGCGGCACTCGACTTTGCACAACAAATTGGTTATCCCGTTATTGTGCGTCCCGCGTTCACGATGGGCGGCACGGGCGGGGGGATGTGCGATACCCCTGCCCAATTAACGGAAATCTGCGCGAACGCGTTGAAGTTATCACCGATTACGCAGGCGCTTATTGAGAAGAGTATTGCCGGCCACAAGGAAATTGAATACGAGGTCATGCGCGACCACGCTGGCAACGCCCTGGTGGTCTGCAACATGGAAAATATCGACCCCGTGGGCATCCATACGGGCGATTCCATTGTGACCGCGCCAGTACAGACGCTGACGGACCGCGAAAACCAGATGCTCCGGGATGCGTCACTACGGATTATTCAGGCGCTCCACATCGAAGGCGGGTGTAACGTCCAGTTGGCGTTGGATCCGCAAAGTGAGGCGTACAACATCATCGAGGTGAATCCGCGTGTGTCACGTTCATCCGCGTTAGCTTCCAAAGCAACGGGGTACCCCATTGCCAAAATTGCGGCCAAGATTGCGGTCGGACTCTGCCTCGACGAAATCAAAAATCCCGTCACGGAGACTACCTACGCGGAATTTGAGCCGGCGTTGGATTACGTGGTGACTAAAATACCGCGGTGGCCGTTCGATAAGTTTACGCAAGCCAACCGGCGTTTAGGGACGCAGATGAAGGCGACCGGTGAGGTCATGGGGATCGGCCGCAACTTTGAAGAGTCCCTCCTTAAATCGGTCCGTTCGCTAGAAATTGGGCTCCCACACTTAAATGACCCTGCCATTGCCGACGTTGCGGAGGATGAACTGGCGGACCAGCTCATTCATGCGCGGGATAACCGGTTGTTTTATCTCGCTACCGCGTTGCGCCGCGGTTACAGCATCCCCGAACTGAGCGAATTAACGGGCATTGATGAATTTTTCGTGGACAAAGTCGCGCACATTGTCGAACTGGAAACCTTACTACGGGATCACCAGGGTGACCAAGACGCGTTGTGGACGGCCAAGCGCAACGGTTTCACCGATTGGGAGATTGGCCAGTTATGGGGAATTGATGCCGCAGACGTGCGCCAGCAACGGCAGGATGCCGGCATCGTGCCGGTTTACAAAATGGTCGACACGTGTGCGGCGGAGTTTGCATCCACTACACCATACTTTTATTCGACTTATGAAGATGAGAACGAAAGTCGTCCAGACGGCCGTCAATCCGTCCTCGTCTTGGGCTCCGGGCCCATCCGTATCGGCCAAGGGGTGGAGTTTGACTACGCAACTGTGCACTCGGTACGGGCAATTCAGAAAGCCGGTTATGAGGCCATCATCATGAACAACAACCCGGAGACGGTGTCCACCGATTTTTCGACGGCTGATAAGCTATACTTTGAGCCGTTAACCGTTGAGGACGTCCTCAACGTGGTCGATTTGGAACAACCTATGGGGGTCATCGTTCAGTTCGGCGGGCAGACGGCCATTAATCTGGCCGCACCTTTGGCCAAGGCCGGCGTGCGCATTCTGGGCACAACGGTTGCTGATTTAGACCGGGCAGAGGATCGGGATGAGTTCGACCAGATTGTGCGGTCGCTAGGCATTCCCCAGCCCGCGGGTGCCACCGCGACTACCGCCGATGAAGCACTGACGATTGCGCACCGCATCGGCTATCCCGCTTTGATTCGACCAAGCTACGTGCTTGGCGGTCGCGCGATGGAAATTGTTAATAACGATGCGGAATTAACGCGCTACATGCAGACGGCGGTGCAAGTATCGCACGACCACCCGGTACTGGTCGACCACTACCAGGCCGGAAGGGAATGTGAGATCGACGTTATTGCTGACGGACACGACGTCCTAATTCCCGGCATTATGGAACATATTGAACGGGCGGGCGTGCACTCAGGTGACTCCATGGCCGTGTACCCACCACAGAATTTCAGTGCCGCGGTCATTGACCAAATTTGTCGTTGGGGGACGGAGCTGGCAGAACGCTTACACACCGTGGGGATGATGAACATTCAGTTCATCGTGCACGACGAAGAGGTGGACGTCATCGAAGTGAATCCGCGGGCTAGCCGCACTGTACCGTTTTTGAGCAAGGTGACCGGTATTCCGATGGCACAAGTAGCCACGCGGGCCATTCTAGGCACCAGTATTCGTGATCAAGGGTATCAGCCTGGACTGCAGCCAGCTGCCGGCCTGGTGCACGTCAAGGCGCCAGTATTTTCGTTCAACAAACTCGCTGGTGTGGACAGCTTGCTGGGACCGGAGATGAAGTCCACTGGTGAGGTCATGGGCAGTGACGAGACGATGGACAAAGCACTGTATAAGGCCTTTGCTGCGGCTAAACTGGATATACCTGATCACGGTCAGGTGTTGTTTACCATCGCAGATTCACAAAAGTCAGAGGCATTGGACTTGGCACGACGGTTCCGCGCACTCGGATTTTCCTTACAGGCGACCGCTGGCACGGCACGCTACTTTGCGGATCACGGGTTAACCGTGGGTGCGGTTGCAAAAATTGGTGCCGGTGAGGACGATATCCTGGCGCGCATTATCCGTGGCGACGTTCAGGTAGTGATTAATACCGTGGGCACCAATCATGATGCCGCCGCGGATGCCTTCCGTATTCGGGAGGCCGCGGTGCTACACGGCACGCCGCTGTTGACCGCAATCGACACCGCAGACGCAATTTTGCACGTGAAGGAATCGCAGACCTTTACAACCCGTGCCCTATAAACGTGCTACCGCAAAACAGGCCCGGCTGCCTGCGGAATTATCCTCGTGAATGTGACGGGGAAGTTCCGCAGGCAGCCGGGCCTGTTTACCGTTATTTGTTAGTGACACCGACAAAATCAACTAGGTTATTCGGGCTATAGTGTAGCCCCTGGATGCTGGTGTTAGTGAGGTGCGCCTCACCGGATTGATAAAGTGGAATAATACCCATATTCCGTGTCAGAATTTGGTTGGCCTGGGTTAAGTCCTGCCAACGACGACTGACGCTCGTCACGTCCGTGGTTTTAGAGGCGGCAATGAGGCGGTCGTATTCCTGGTTGGACCACTGACCGTCGTTATTAGCGTTGTTGGTCGTGAACAGGTCGAGGTAGGTGATGGCGTCCGGAAAGTCTGCGCCCCAGGTGGCGAGGAGGACGTCAAAGTTGTGTTTGCGACCCAAGTCGAGTCGTGTTTTTGCGGGCACCGTTTTGGCATTCACGGTGACTTGGGGGAACGCCTTGGTCCACGCGCCCTGCAGGTACTCTAACGTGTTTTTACCCGCATCCGTGTCGTCAGAAGTGAGGGTGAAACTGAACTTCGAGATACCGGCCTCTTTGAGTCCAGCCTTCATCAGCCGCTTGGCCTTGGCGAGATCATATTGCGTATAACCACTCACAGCTTTACCTGAAGTGGTCGCAAAGTCTTTGCCGGTTTGGCTGTTCGTAAATAAGCCGACTGGTACGACCGTATTAATGCGGGAGGAACCATCGCTGAGGACCTTCTTTAAGTACTGTGTGCGGTTAATCGCCAACGACAAGGCTTCGCGGACCTTTTGGTTTCGCAATGCGGGTACCTTGCTCTGGTTCATTTCGATGAAGTATGAGCGCTGTAATTTCACGGTATTGTACGCCTTATCGTTAACCATCTGCGTTGCGGTGTCGCCGGAAATAATGGCGTCGTCAAGTTTACCCGCCTGGAACAGGTTCACCGCGGTTGACGTATCCTTCACTACCTGCACGTTAATACGTTTAACGTGTACATTCTTAGCGTTCCAGTAGTCGGGATTTTTGGTCTCCGTCCAGCTGTTGTTAGCGTTACTCCATTTGGTTAGACGGTAGGGACCGTTGAACGTGAGGGTGGAGGACTTGGTACCGAACTGACTGCCCGCCTTCCTAACGGCACTCTCTTCAACGGGGTCAAAGACATTCAGGGTCACTAGCGATTCAAAGTAGGGGATGACGTGATCCAACGTGACTTTGAAGGTAGTGGCGTTCACGGCGGTCACACCTAGCGAATCGGGCTTCGCGGTGCCAGCCGTAATGGCATCGGCGTTTTTGATGCCGCTAAAAACGTACGCGTACTCGGACTTGGTCGCAGGATCGACCGTTCGGCGCCACGAGTAAACGAAGTCGTTGGCTGTGACGCGCTTGCCATCGCTCCACCGGGCGTTCTTGCGGAGGTGGAAAGTATAAGTTTTCTGGTCGGCCGAAATAGTTGCTCTGCGCGCAGCCATATCGGGCTGCAGTTTGTTGCCGTGGTACCGGTACAACCCGGCCATGGTGTCGGTCAGGGTCTGCATGGAGACGTTATCGGGCGCTTGGGCCGGATCCATTGATGTCAAGACGTCCTTAACCATCCGGCTGACCGTCTGCGTCTTTGCTTGTCCAGATTGGGTGGACTTCTGCCCGCAGGCGGTCAACATGAGTGCTGACGTAAGCAAAGTGATTCCCGCGACTAGATACTGCTTCTTCATATGTATATTGCCCCCAGAATGTTTGAATTGTGAATTGATTTATAGAATAAGAATACCTTATTCAGACGGTGTCGGCACTGGTAAAACGAAAATAATGTAACGGCTTACGGGGGGATGTTGCCACAGATTGTGTATGGCAAGTTATTATCGAGTGTCTGGCCAATAAAATACGCGTACGTTGGGGCGTACGCGTAAAGAAGAATGGTGTCTTTGGGGAGACACATTGTTATTAGTGGTTAGTAGTTACTAGGGATGGAGTACACTAACCCGCCGCAATATTTTCAAGGCCGATCACGTTCCTGGTTGCCGCCAACGGGGACGTGTCGGTCAAACTTGGCCTTACGTTTACCCTCAGTGTGGCGTAGATGATCCTGAGCCCGAAATGCTGGAGCGTGGTTATGCGTGTTGCCGGCCCTAGGGGTAGGGTCTGGTTGGTCACGTGCATGATCCTTGTCAGTCATATTGTGACACCTCCATTGTGCTAGTGGTCGTCAGTGACCTTGTCAACGGTGTCGTTCAGCTTCTTAGCACCTTTTTCCTTGAGGTCATCAGCCTTTTCACGTGCCTTACCACGTAACTTTTGTGCTTTACCTTTGGCCTCGAGGGTTTCGTTGCCAGTCAACTTACCGGCCTGCTCCTTAACGGTACCGGCCACCTTGTCCTTAGCTTCCTTCGCGTCCATGTGGTCACCTCCTTTCTTGTATAACTTAATTATAGGGGAGCGTATAAGGTAATTAATAGCCTTGATTTTTTGTGCTGGAGCGGAAACGGTTGCAAAGGTTGAGTCAGAACGTACGTAATGTAATTAAGGTGGGACAATATGCTCGAAAGTCAGCTACGACTTCCGCGTTAACGCTTGGTGTGCTTGGATTTTTTATACTAGGGTAGGGTTTGTAGCGATATTATTGTTACATAATGATAACGATTGTTTGGCTTGACAAATTTCAAAAATAATTTAATTTGGTGGTTAAATTTACGGATTCCCACAGATGTTGGGCGGTTTTGGCGAAATTTAAAGATTGTCTGGGATTAATGCGGTGCCAGATTGGAGGTTGCTATTGGCAGGTCGAACTGACGTGGCGGTTCCGGTTGAG